>JBBRKD010000001.1:0-52436 GCA_038218255.1 Hyphomicrobiales bacterium
CGCATGTAGTACCGCAAGTATGTGAGGTCTCGACGCATGCGGCACACGAGTGGTTAAGTCTGTCTCGTACGCATGAATTTTGGCACGGACCTGATCGGTTAAAGCTTGACCGGCTGGTGTTAGCACCAAACCGTGCGACCGCCCGTCAAGACGTTCGCGATCAAACAATCCGCGTTCGGCGAGCCGCGCGGTAAGTGGTGTCATATTTGCGCGCTGAATGTCCAAGATACGACCCAATTCGCTTTGGGTGATGCCTCGGTTCGCCGCGACCAACATGAGGATTGAGGCATCGGTTGGACGCAAATCGAACGGGGCCAGCCAGTTGCAAAGTTCGGCATGAACGGCTGCAGACGCACGGCGAAGCGCATAACCGGGCAGGGATTTCAGCGGGTCAATCACGCGCATCGGGTAACGAAAGCTATTGAACATAGCAAATTGAACTGCTATAAATTATAACATAAAGGGAGAAGCACTTTGACGTTCAGGCGATGCAATCCGATTACTGGCGAAGTGGCAAGTACCACAATTGCAATGCAGGCGGGGGACATTCCCGCGATTGCGCAGCGCGCGGCGGCTGCGTTTTCTAGCTGGGCAGCTACGGGGCCAAATGCGCGGCGCGCGGTGCTAATGAAGGCAGCGGATGCGCTGATGGCACGCAAGGATGATTTCGTCGCGTCCATGATGGGTGAAATTGGTGCGACGGAAGGTTGGGCAATATTCAACCTTACACTCGCCGTCAGCATGGTGCGTGAGGCGGCTGCCCTCACAACCCAAATTGCGGGCGAAGTGATCCCGTCAGACAAGCCCGGCTGCTTGGCGATGGCGTTGCGCGAACCTGTCGGCGTTATCCTAGGGATTGCGCCGTGGAATGCGCCCATCATCCTTGGCGTCCGCGCTATCGCCGTGCCGCTTGCGTGCGGTAACGCGGTTATCCTTAAGGCATCGGAGATTTCGCCGCGAACGCACTCGTTGATCATAGAGGCGTTTGCAGAAGCTGGCTTTCCCGCAGGTGTCGTCAATGTCGTGACCAACGCACCGGAGGACGCCGCCGATGTCGTTGGCGCGCTAGTCGACGCGCCGGAAGTGAAGCGGATCAACTTTACCGGTTCGACAGCGGTCGGGCGCATCATCGCGAAGCGCGCAGCCGAACACATCAAACCCTGCCTCCTCGAACTTGGCGGCAAGGCACCCTTGCTCGTGCTTGAAGACGCCGATCTTGATGAAGCGGTCAAGGCCGCCGCCTTTGGCGCGTTCATGAACCAAGGCCAGATCTGCATGTCAACCGAACGGATCATTGTCGTCGAGGTCGTGGCAGACGCCTTCGCCGCCAAATTCGCCGAGAAAGTGAACAGTTTGGCGACTGGTGATCCGCGCGAGGGCAAAACACCTTTGGGCGCCGTCGTCGATCAGAAAACCGTCAGTCATGTCAACGCGCTCATCGACGATGCGCTGATCAAGGGGGCCACGGTTTTGTCGGGCGGCAAATGCGATAGCGTTTTAATGCCTGCGACCGTCGTCGATAATGTCACGGCCGGGATGAGCATTTATCGCGATGAGAGTTTTGGGCCAGTCACGGCCATGATCCGCGCCCGGGACGAGGACGACGCAATTCGTATCGCGAACGACAGCGACTATGGTTTATCGGCGGCAGTCTTTACACGCGATATTTCTCGCGGGCTGGCCGTTGCGCGCCAGATCAAATCCGGCATGTGCCACATCAACGGCCCGACTGTTCATGACGAGGCGCAAATGCCCTTCGGCGGCGTCGGGGCTTCGGGCTATGGGCGGTTCGGTGGCAAGGCCGGCATCGACAGCTTCACCGAACTCCGCTGGATCACTATCGAGACCCAGCCCGGCCATTACCCCATTTAAGGATGTCGCACATGACGACCGAACGCAGTGAAGCCGACACCGTTTTCTTCGAAATTCGCGACGGCGTGGCATGGGTGAAGTTTAATCGCCCGGAGAAACGTAATTGCATGTCGCCAAAGCTTAACCGCCGGATGGGGGAAGTGCTCGACGAACTCGAGTATCGTGACGACGTCTCGGTGCTCGTCCTGTCGGGCGAAGGCACAGCGTGGTCAGCGGGGATGGATTTGAAGGAGTATTTCCGCGACACTGAAGCCAAAGGGCTGGGCGCGACTCGCGGGGTGCAGCGCGAAGCTTATGGCTGGTGGCGGCGGCTGCGCTGGTATCACAAACCGACGGTAGCCATGGTCAATGGCTGGTGCTTTGGCGGTGGCTATGGCCCGCTGTTTGCGTGCGATCTCGCCTTTTGCGCCGATGATGCGCAGTTCGGCCTCTCTGAAATCAACTGGGGTATTCTGCCGGGCGGCGGCGCATCAAAAGTGGCGGTCGAACTAATGAGTTTTCGCCGGGCAATGTATCACGCGATGATGGGTGAGAATATCGATGGCCAGACGGCAGCCCAATGGGGCCTGGTCAACGAATCACTGCCCGCAGACAGACTTGCAGCGCGCGTTGCAGAGGTTACGCAGGTCCTAGCGAAAAAGAATCCTGTGGCGCTCAAAGCGACAAAGGATGCCATTCGGCGCGTGCGTGAGATGACATATGATAACGCCGAGGATTTCCTGATCCGTGCTCAAGAAGCAGCGAACAGTTATGACAACGACGGGCGAAAAGAAGGGATCAGGCAATTTATCGACGAGAAAAGCTACAAGCCGGGATTGGGCACGTATGATGCGTCCAAACTCGGCTGAACCGCGATTTTCCGGCGCGCCGAGTTAGCCGAACGCTTGTATCCCCGTCATCGCACGGCCAAGGATCAGGGCATGCACATCGTGCGTACCTTCGTAGGTATTCACCGCCTCCAGGTTCATCACATGGCGGATCACGCTGTATTCGTCGCTGATCCCATTGCCGCCGTGCATGTCGCGCGCGGTGCGCGCGATATCGAGCGCCTTGCCGCAATTGTTGCGCTTGATAAGGCTGATCGTCTCGGGTGCAAGGTTGTGTGCGTCCATCAGACGACCGGCAGTGAGCGCGGCATTAAGACCGAGCGCGATCTCGGTCTGCATATCAGCGAGCTTTTTCTGGACAAGCTGCGTCGCCGCCAATGGTCGACCGAACTGCTTGCGGTCGAGCGTATATTGCCGTGCGGCGTGCCAGCAGAACTCGGCCGCGCCCATTGCGCCCCAAGCAATACCATAGCGCGCGTTGTTGAGGCAGCCGAATGGGCCCTTGAGGCCCTCGACACCCGCCAGCAGCCGGTCGGCGGGGATATGGACATCGTCCATCACGATCTCGCCGGTCACCCACGCGCGCAGCGAGAACTTGCCCTCAATCTTGGGCGTCGACAGGCCAGAATCGCCACGCTCAAGAATAAACCCGCGGATCGCGCCGTCATCGCATTTGGCCCAGACGATGAAAACATCGGCGATGGGGCTGTTCGTAATCCACATCTTGGCACCCGACAGGACGTAGCCGTCGGCAACCGTCCGTGCGCGCGTCGTCATGCCGCCGGGATCAGACCCGGCATCGGGCTCGGTCAGACCGAACGCGCCGATCCATTCGCCGGTCGCCAGTTTGGGCAGATAGGCTTTCCGCTGCTCCTCCGAGCCATAAGCATAGATCGGATACATCACGAGGCTCGACTGCACTGACATCGCGCTGCGATACGCCGAGTCCACCCGCTCGACCTCGCGCGCGATCAGGCCATAGGCGACATAGCTGACACCCGGACAGCCATATCCCTCGATCGTCGGCCCCAACAGCCCCGCCGCTCCGAATTTTGCCATCAGCCCTTTGTCGAACGTCTCGTTGCGGTTCGACATCTTTACGATCGGGGCCAGTTCGGCATCACAAAACGCCCGCGAGGTTTCGCGTACCATCCGCTCCTCGTCGGTCAATTGCGCGTCGAGCAAAAACGGGTCCGTCCAGTCAAAGCTTGGCCATTTCGGCGCGGCTGGTTGATCGACCGGAACATAAGCGAGTGCAGTTGACATCGGGCAATCTCCTTTAATCAGCGATGACGGCAGTGGTTTCAATTTCAATCAAGGCCGCGGCTTCAACGAGGCAGGTGACGCCAACGACGGCCATCGCGGGGAAATTTTTGCCGATGGTGTCCCGCCAGATGGTACCGATTATCGGCAGACTATCACGGTAAGCGGTCATGTCGGTTACATACCATGTCATCCGGACGATGTGTTCGGGCGTCGCGTTTGCTTCGGCGAGAACAGTGACTGTATTGGCCAGACATTGATGCAATTGTGCCGCCAACCCATCCGAAAAGGTGCCTGTCGCATCCCACCCGACGACGCCGCCGGTCCATATCGTCGTTCCCCGCGCAAGGATGCCGTTCGCATAACCTTTCGGACGTGGCCAACCGGGAGGAAGGAGGGCGCGGTGGACGGTCACGCGGCGCAGACTTTCAGATGTTCACGCGCGATGATCATGCGTTGCACTTCGCTTGCCCCCTCATAGATGCGGAGCGCGCGGACTTCGCGATACAGCGCTTCGACGGCGACGCCGCTGACGACACCCAGCCCGCCATGGATTTGGACAGCGGTGTCGATCACGGTCTGCGCGGTTTCGGTTGCATAAAGCTTAGCCATCGCGGCCTCGCGTGTCGGGCGGCGTCCCTCGACATCGCGAACCCAAGCTGCACGATAAATCAGGAGCGCCGAAGAATCGATCCCAAGCGCCATCTCGCCCAGTTGTGCTTCGACGACAGCGTTCTTGACCAGCGGCTGGCCGAATAGCACCCGGCTCTGCGCTCGCGACGTCGCTTCTTCGAGCGCACGCCGGGCAAAACCAAGTGCAGCCGCACCAACGGTCGTCCGAAAGATGTCGAGCGTTGCCATTGCCTGCGCGAACCCCCGTCCTGGTTCGCCTAGTAGCGCATCGGCGGGCAGGCGTGCATCGTCGAAGCGCAATGTGGCCAAGGGATGCGGCGCGATGACATGAATACGCTCGGCAATGGACAGGCCAGCCGTGTCAGCATCGACGATAAACGCGCTAATCCCTTTTGCGCCCGGTGCTTCACCGGTCCGCGCGAACAGAACATAGTGATCAGCAATGCCGCCATTTGAAATATAGGTCTTCGCCCCGTTTACTGACCAGCCGTTGCCTGCTGGCGTCGCGGTTGTAGTCATGGCTGCAGCGTCCGATCCGCTATCGAGCTCGGTCAGTGCGAAGGCAGCGATGCGGGTGCCGTCGGCGACGCCGGGCAGGTATTTTGCCTTTTGCGCGTCGGAGCCAAAGAGGCTGATCGTGCCAGATCCCAACCCCTGCATCGCGAATACGAAATCGGCCAGGCCATTGTGCCTCGCCAGCGTCTCGCGGATAATGCTTAACGATCGAACATCGAGCGTGTCATGCATGCCGCCCCAAGCGCGTGGGACGGCATAGCGCAGCCAGCCGCCGTCGCCCAATTGTCTCACGAGCGTGCGGCAGGCCGCATCAACGTCGTGGTCGTGATGCTGATCGGCCAATCGCTGTTCAATGCACCATGCGTCGAGATCAGCGGCTAGAGCACGGTGGTGATCGTCGAAGAACGGCCAATCGAGAAATGTCTTATCCGTCATCAGTTGCCCTCGAATTTCGGCGACCGCTTTGCCGCAAAGGCATCGAAAGCGCGAGTGAAGTCCTGCGTTTGCATGCAGATCGCCTGCGCCTGCGCTTCCATCTCGATGGCGACGTCGAGGCTGACTGCCCATTCGGTGTTAAGTTGAGTCTTGGTGATGCCATGCGCGAATGTCGGCCCGGTCGCGAGCGCTGTTGCGATAGCGTGCGCCTCGGCGAGCACATCGCCGTCCACCAAGCGATTGAAGAACCCCCAGCGTTCGCCTTCATCCGTGGTCATGACGCGACCGGTGTAAAGAAGCTCAGCTGCGCGCCCTTGACCAATAAGGCGTGGCAAAATTGCACAGGCGCCCATGTCGCAACCGGCAAGGCCGACACGCGTAAACAGAAACGCCGTCTTTGCTATCGGTGTCGCGAGGCGGAGGTCGCTCGCCATCGCAAGAATGGCACCGGCACCAACGCACACGCCATCGATTGCGGCGATAATCGGCTGCGGACAGGCGCGCATCGCTTTTACAAGGTCGCCGGTCATCCGCGTAAACGCGAGCAGGTCAGGCATTGCCATTTTGGTGAGCGGGCCGATGATCTCGTGAACGTCACCGCCCGAACAGAAATTACCTCCGGCACCGGTAAGGATCACGACTTTTACGGTCGGCATATAAACGAGGTCGCGAAACAGGTCGCGCAACTCGGCATAGCTGTCAAACGTCAACGGGTTTTTCATAGCCGGGCGGTTGATCGTCACGGTGGCGACACCATCGTCGAAGGCCCAACCGAAGTGGGTGGGCGCAAAAGTTTCAGGCATCATTGGTGTCCTCTCCGGCGATCGATAGTTTCAAGGCACCAAGCAGATCGAACAAGATTTCGCGCTGTTGCCGACTGAGGCCCGTCATCATCGCGTCGATCCAATCGTGATGCGCTTCTGCCATTGTTGCAAAATGCGTTGCACCAAACGGCGTCAGGCGCACAATTGACGCACGTCGATCGGACGGCGATGGCGACATCGCGACATGGCCGTCGCGTTCAAGCAGCCTGACGAGGGCTGTCACATTACCGTTGGAAACCAGCAGTGACGAAGAAAGCGCACCCATCGTCATGCCATCGGGATGCCGATCTAATGCTGCGAGCACATCGAAACGCGGCAGCGTTGCGTCGAACTGCTCGGTCAGACGGCGCTTCACACGCTTTTCGATGACCATCGTGCAGGACAGCAGCCGTAGCCAAAGCCGCAGATTCATATGCTCGCCCAACGCACCATCGTGCTTTTCACGGATTGTCGTCGCCAGCTTCACATTATTTCTCCACCGGCGACGACGATGGCTTGGCCTGTGATCGACCGGTTCTCTGGACGGCAAAGCCATACGACTGCCGAAGCAACTTCCATCGGGTCGATGAGCCGACCCTGTGGATTGAATTGTACGAGCGCGGCGCGTCCGTCTTTCCCCGTCGCGGCTTCGATTTTGGCGATGGCATGATCGACAATCGCCGTCTCGGTAAAGCCGGGGCAGACAGCGTTGACAGTTATCGCGGTTGAGGCCAACTCGACCGCAAGAGCTCGGGTCAGTCCGATTGCGCCGTGTTTTGCCGCGACGTAGGCGGCTGTATACGCATAGCCTTTGAGCCCGGCGGTGCTGGCGATCGTCACGATACGACCGGCGGAGGATTGCTTGAGATCAGATAGCGCTGATTGAATGCAATGAAACACTCCATCGACGTTGACGGCCATCGTTGCGCGCCACGCCTCATTGGTCGTCCGATGGAACGGCGCCGTCGATGCAGCCCCTGCATTGTTGATGAGAATGCTGATCGGCCCATGCACGCGCCGTGCCCCTGAAAATGCCGAGTCAACGCT
The DNA here is from genome assembly GCA_038218255.1 of Hyphomicrobiales bacterium. Classification (GTDB taxonomy): domain Bacteria; phylum Pseudomonadota; class Alphaproteobacteria; order Rhizobiales; family Hyphomicrobiaceae; genus JANXVY01. The sequence continues at coordinate 7,397 of JBBRKD010000001.1, forward strand.
GGCCAAGTCTGTAACGTCGACGATTTCGGTATGCGCGGCAGGTAGAGTTTCAGCAACCTCACGCAGCATCGCGTCACGTCGCCCCATCAGGGTGAGTTTCGCGCCTTCGGCCGAAAGCGCACGCGCAATCGCGGCACCAATTCCCGTGCCGCCGCCGGTGACAACCGCATGGACACCAGCAAGCGTCACGCTTTTAGAGCCGCTGCCGTTTCAGCTGCACGTTTCAGGTTGCGTCCGAGTTGCGCCTGTCCGGCAAGATAGGGTGGTGGCACAGTTATGTCGCGATAATCCTGCTCAGCGGCAGCGCGCAAACTCCACATCGGGTCGACGAGATGCGGGCGACCGATTGCGACAAGGTCAGCACGCCCGGCGAGGATTGCCGAATTGACGTGATCGGTTTCGAAGAAGTTGCCAACCGCCATTGTCGCGGCCTTTACCTCGTTACGAATCTGGTCGGCAAATGGTGTCTGGAACATCCGGCCGTAGATCGGCTTTGCCTCTGCCCAAGTCTGGCCAGCTGACACGTCAATCAGGTCAGCGCCGGCCTGGGAAAATGCGCGAGCGATTTCGACGGCTTCGTCAGGTGTAACGCCGTCGTCACCCATCCAGTCGTTCGCTGAAATACGCACTGACATCGGTCGTTCGGCGGGCCACGCCACACGCATTGCCGCAAAAACTTCGAGGGGATAACGTAAGCGATTTTCAAGAACGCCGCCGTATTCGTCCGTGCGCCGGTTGTGCAGCGGTGTGATGAAACTGGAGAGCAGGTAGCCGTGCGCAGCGTGAAGCTCGATCATGTCGAAGCCAGCCTCGACCGCGCGAAGAGTTGCGGCGACGAACTGATTCCGCACTATGTCCATGTCCGCACGTGTCATCGCGGTTGGCTCAGCATTGCCATCAGACCAGCGAACATCGGAGGCAGACATCAGCGGCCAGTTGCCGTCCTTGAGCGGTGCGTCCATGCCCTCCCAACCGCGCCCCGTCGAGCCTTTGGGGCCGCTATGCCCAAGCTGCAGGCAGAATTTTGCATCGCTGTTGGCATGGACGAAATCGACGACGCGCTTCCATGCTTTTACGTGGGTGGGATCATACATGCCAGGGCACCCCGGGGAGATGCGCCCCTCTGCTGAAACGCAGGTCATTTCGGTGTATAGCAAACCGGCACCGCCCTGCGCACGTGTTCCATAATGAACCAAGTGAAAGTCGTTTGGCGTTCCCGCTTCGGCCATGTAGGTTGCCATGGGCGAGACGACGACGCGATTGACGATTGCCATCTCGCGCAATTTGAACGGCGCAAACATCGGTGGCGCAGCGCGATTGACCGGGGCACCGCTTGCTTTCGATAAGAACCAGCGTTCAACGCTTTCCAACCAATTCGGATCGCGGAGCCTCAGGTTTTCATGACTGACCCGCTGCGACCGTGTGAGCAAAGCATAAGTGAATTGCAACGGATCGAAATCGAGATAGCGGTCGAGCGTTTCGAACCATTCGGTCGAATTGCGCGCCGAATTCTGAAGTTTAAGGACTTCGACCGATCGTTCGGCCTGATATTCAGCAAGAGCGTCTTGCCGCGATAGGCCGGGGCGATTGAGTACTTCGGCTAACTTGATCGCATCTTCGAGCGCGAGCTTGGTGCCCGACCCGATCGAGAAATGTGCCGTATGCGCTGCGTCGCCAAGCAGGATAAGTTTGTCGTAAGCCCATTGTTCGCACAGCACGCGCCGGAAATTCATCCATGCCGCCGATCCAATCAGGTGCTTGGCATTCGACATGAGTGGATGCCCGTCGAGATCGTCAGCGAAAATCGCCTCACACGCTTTCGCGGTCGTCTCTTGATCCATCGTATCGAAGCCGAGCCCCGCCCAAGTGGCTTCCGAACACTCCACAATGAATGTCGAAAGTGCATCCTCGAACCGGTAGGCGTGCATCCAAATCCAGCCGTGCGCAGTCTGCTTGAAGCTGAACGTGAACGCTTCGAAATTCTTGGTCGTGCCGAGCCAGACGAACTTGTTCGCTCGGGTCTGGATGTCGGGCTTGAAATGGTCGGCATAGCGCGTTCGCAACCGGCTGTTCACGCCGTCGGCGGCAATGACCAAATCATAGTCGGCGTAGTCGGCTAGATCGTCACCAAACTCATGCTCAAAATGAAGATTAGCGCCAAGCTCGCGCGCGCGGTCCTGGAGGATGGCAAGCATTCGCTTGCGGCCGATCCCGATGAACCCGTGACCCGACGATCGGACCGCCTCGCCACGGATCTTCACTTCAATATCATCCCAATGTGCGAACTCCGACGAAATAGTTTCGGCACTGACAGGATCATTGATGCGCAGATTATCGACCGTCTGATCTGAAAACACGACGCCCCAGCCAAAGGTGTCATTGGCCTTGTTACGTTCGAAAATATCAATGTCGTGCGATGGATTACGCAACTTCATCGATATTGCGAAATAAAGACCCGCGGGCCCGCCGCCCAAACATGCGATGCGCATTACCACCTCCGATTTAGATGTTTTAAGCCTGAAGCAATCTATCGAAGAATTCAACCCTTGATCTGCGCGATCATCGAATCAAAATCTTCGGCATGCCAAATATCGGATATCCGCCCATCCTCGCGGATGCGAATAACGTCCATGCCATTGATCTTGAAAGTTTTTCCCCGTGCGGCGATGCCCATCAGCGGCGCGCCAGTATGCGTGCCGCACATGACCCAACGATCAACGGCATAGTCACCGTCAACCAGATAGCGCTTGATCGACATGCGCAAATCGGGAACTGATTGTCGCAGCCACCCCAATACGTCGACAATGCCATTGATGCCCGGACGCTGGTTGGGGGCAGGATTGTGATCGACCACGTCAGGGGCATAAAGTTGATAGGCGAGGGCGACATTACCCTTGGCCCATATCTCCTCGATATGGCGGCGCGCGATGCCAAGATTGCGTCGTTCTGTTGAATTGAGGAGCGCATCCGGAGGGACGGCCGCATCGGCACCCGGATTATAGGGCCCTTTTTCGATCGCGAGCACGGTTGGCCCAGCGTCCGGTTTCCCGAAAGTCACCGGATCAAGCCCCATCTGCTGTCGCAACTGCAGTATCTCCTCGACATGCCAGAGGTCGACGATCTTGCCCTTATCGACATGGACCATGTCGATCCCGGAGATGCGGATCGGCTTGCCCGTGGGCAGTGCTCCAAACAATGGACCCGAATGAGTTGCTGTCATCGTCCAGAAATCGACGCCGTAGTCGCCCTTCGACAACGTCTTGTGCAGCGTCATGCGAATATCGGGTAAGCCGTTGCGGAAATCGCGGACCACTTGCTTCATAGCCGGAAGCCCGCGTGGTTGGCCGGGGATCGGCATGTGATCGACCACCGTTGTGGCATAGGTTTCATCGATGAGGTCAATTCTGCCCTTGCCCCATATCTCTTCGATCTGGTTGCGGAGCAGCCGGTCGAAAGACGCGCGCGCGCTCGGGGCGGCAGCCAACGGCGTCGCTATAAATGCGGTCAGCAATACGGCATTGAGGATATAAATCTTCACGGTCGCAGACCTCTGTAGTCGGCCAATTAATACGCTAGTTGAACCGTGCTAATGACGCGCGCCAAGCGGCTGCTACGGTTAGTCATGCGCGCGGCCCCCGAAGTTATTATGTGCATTTGCTTCAACCCTGAAACATTAAGGCCAGAAAAATAAGGGGAGAAGTCCGTGCGTCACAACTCGATTTCACAGTATCGGCGTCAGTATTGGCTGGCCAGCGCTGCGGTCGTAGCCGCAATGGCACCCGCGTCCGTCATGGCTCAAGATCAGGCGCAGGCAGATCAATCACAGGTTACCGACATCGTCGTCACGGCTGAGCGGCGCGAGACGCGCCTTCAGGATACGCCAATCTCGATTACTGCCCTGAGCGCGGGAGCGCTCGAGGCGCAGGGCGTAAAGACCGTGAACGATCTTGCAGCAACTGTTCCCAACCTGACATCGACCACCGGGCCACAGGGCTCGGGCGATGCCAATTTCTTCGTTCGCGGGGTCGGTCAGTTTGATTTCATCATCACCAACGATCCGGGCGTCGGCGTATATGTCGACGGTGTTTACTTAGGGCGCACCGTTGGCGCGATGCTTGATTCAGGCGATATCGGCCGGGTCGAAGTGCTGCGCGGGCCACAGGGAACGCTTTTCGGCCGTAACACGCTGGGCGGCGCGATCAGCATCACGAGCAAGCAACCCGAAGCTGGCAAATTCGGAGCGACCTTACGCGGCACCTATGGTAGCCGTGACCGGATCGATGTCGATGGTAGCATTAACCTCGGGCTGGGCGGGGAGAATGCGTTGCGCGTATCTGCCTTCACGCGCAATCAGGACGGCTTTGCGACCAATCCATTGAACGGCGTTAAGTTCGGCAAGACCAAGCGCTGGGGTGCAAGAGCGCAACTGCATTTCGAGCCAACTGAAACCATCAAAATTGATTTGTCGGGCGATTATGGCCTCGACAAATCAAACCCGGCACCTAGCGTACTCCGTGCGATCGCGCCCGCACCATTCTTCCCGGCAGATGCCGGCAATGACCGCTCGACTGACTTTTACACCGTTTTCGGGTCGAACAGTCCTGAAGCGCGCAACAGGACATATGGCGTTTCGGGCATCGTCTCGATCGATGTTGGCGATGCCACACTGAAATCGATCACCGCATATCGCGATCTAGATGCGTTTTCGACGTCGGATCCGGACGGCACCGGATACCGGCTCTATGATCAGACAACGCCGACGATGCAGCAACAGTTTAGCCAGGAACTGCAGATTTCTGGCGATGCGCTGGATAAGCGGTTGAGCTATTTGCTCGGCGGTTATTATTTCAACGAGAAAGCGCGACAGCGGCTCGACTTGTGCTTTGCGCCGCTAACCCCGACGCCGACAGCGCGGTTCAACACGTGCAATACCTGGCAACAAGGCAATGACCAAAAGACCGAGAGCTATGCAATTTTCGGGCAGACGCGCTTCAAGTTCGCCGACGTTTTCTCGGTGACTCTTGGCGGACGTTACACGTGGGAAACCAAAAAGATCATTTCCAACCAAAGCTTTGATTTCCGCGGCGCCGGAGTCGGCTTCGGCGCGATCTCCCCGCCACCTTTCGGGTTCGGGTTGCCGCTAACGCTTGGCGCTCGCGTCGTCTTCCCGATCGTCAAAGACTTGCCGGGCAAGCTGAGCTTCCAGAAGTTCACACCAAAAATTGGTGTCGAGTTCACACCCAGCCGCGATGTCCTGATTTTCGCGTCTTATGCCAAAGGCTTCCGCTCGGGTGGTTTCAACGGGCGCTTGATTGCGCCTCAGGCGACCGTGCCGACTTATTCGCCTGATACGAACGATTCTTACGAAATCGGCATCAAGGCCGATGCGCTCGATCGGGCGTTGCGTGTCAATGTCACCGGCTTCTATTCGAAATATAAGGGCATTCAGCAAACGATTTCCGACCCTGCTGTGCAGTTCCGCGTTGCAAACGCGGGCAACGCCACCCTGTACGGCTTCGAAGCCGAAATTACTGCAGTGCCCACGAAGGGTTTGCGCTTCAATGCCGGGATTGGCTATACTTCCAGCAAGTTCGAGGATGTTCCTGCTGCCGTTGGGCCGATCAACGGCAACCGCTTACCTTTCAGCCCCGAGTGGACGATCGCCACTGGACTGGAATATGAAATTGCAGCAGGTAATTTCACAATCACACCACGCGTCGATTATCGCTATCAAAGCACGGTCTTCTTCACTGCGTTCAATTCTCCGCTCGAAAAGCAGTCTGGATACGGCCTTCTGTCCGCGCGGTTGACACTCGCCAGCGCCGATAAGGGGCGGTATTCGATCGCCGTCTACGCGGACAACCTGACGCAGGAACGTTATTATACGTTTGGTCAGGATGCGCTTGCCGCGCAAGGCGTTGCCTATAGTTATATTGGCCGTCCACGCGAGTATGGCATAACCGCGGGCATCAAGTTCTAACGGGGGATGGCACCCTTTCCGTCGCCGGGGGTAGTTTCGACGGGAAGGGTGTCATGATGGGTTGGTCGCTATGCTGCCGACAGGCCCCCATCGACGGCTAGGCAGTGGCCCGTAACAAAACTAGCGCAATCGCTGAGCAGCCATGCTGCCGCTTCGGCAACTTCATGTGGCTGACCCAACCGACCGAGCGGATGCGCCGCTGCCGCAACATCGGCCAAGCCGGGATTTGCAATGAAGCCGCGTTCGGTCAGCATCGGCGTTTCAATCGCACCCGGCAGAACTGCATTTACGCGGATTGACTGACGGGCATAATCGAGCGCGGCAGTTCGCGTCAGCCCGACCACCGCGTGTTTCGAGGCGACATAGGCCGCCATGCCCGATGCTCCGAGCCATCCCATGACCGAGGCCGTGTTGACGATTGCCCCGCCCCCGGTTGCCAGCATCGCCGGAATTTCTGCGCGTAGACAATTCCACAAGCCGCGCACGTTGACTCGCATGACATCGTCGAACGCATCTTCGGGATAATCTGCGGTGGCATAAAACTGGCCGCCGGCACCTTCAATGCCAGCATTATTGAAAGCGCCGTCGAGACGACCGTAATGTCTGATTGCGGTGGCGACGGCATCGACGACGGCCGTGCTATCGGCAATGTCACAAATGACCCGTGCCGCGCCACCGAGTTCGCCGGCAACCTCGGCCAAGCGTTCGCCGTCCCGGTCGATCAGTGTCAGTCGCGCGCCATAACCGCCGAACACCGCCGCCGCTGCACGCCCAATGCCGCTCGCAGCGCCGGTGATGAGCAATGATTTGCCATCAAGCATTGCATCATTCCCTGTTGGCATAGCCGTAGCGCATGTTGCTCGGTCCGCCGCCCCGCGCATGCCAAGCAGCGGTCACTGCGTCGAGATGCGCAGTCTCGAGCCCAGGCTTTTCATAATCTTTCGGGTTGAGCGCATAGAGCGGCGCGGCGTTGAGGCCGAGCATCCCGGCCTTGAAATGGCCGGTTGCCTCGCCAAGATCGGGCAGGCCGAATCGGTCCATGAGGTCATCGGGCATTTGCAAGCGCCGCAATGCCTCAATCTGCCACTGCGGGCTCCCATACCAAACGGAATCAGTGCCCCAGAAAACCTTTTCCGGGCCTAATCCTTTCGCAAGAATACCGATCATCGCGGCCGCCAATCGGGGATGCGTGAGCACGGTGAACGCGAAGCTCGCGGCCGTATCGGCGTAAATATTGGAAACGCCGTATTTTGCAGGGATTTCGGCAAGGTCGCTCACCCAGTCGATCCGTCCCGTTGCTTCGAACCGGTCGAGTTCGGCAATCGTCGGTTGTGGGATTGTGCGATAGGCTGCGTGATAGATGATGAAATTGATCTGCGGCCAGTCCTGGGCAGCGCGTGCGAGATCGTCGATTCGCGCAAACGGCTCAGCGCCGGGCATCAGGCCATCCGAATCCTCAGGAAGCAGCCCCTTGTGAATGGCGAAGTTCGTAACGCCCGCTTTCACAAGCTTTTCGTAAGCCGGGTACATCAGCTTATCATCGTCGAGCCGCCAGCGCCGATGGCTTGGCTGAAACGGTTCGCCGACGGTGTAGCCCTTCCAGCCATCGGGCTTGATCACCTCATGCACCCGGTCGATTTCGTCGAGCCAGCCATCATGGCCGGGCGTCATTACCGCGTGCGTCAGTAACCGACGACCCTTTGCGATACTGTTCACCGCATCGCGGGCGGCGGCCATCATATCGTTCGACAGCATCATGCCCGCATCATCTTCGGATGGCGCGCCAGATAGCAGGGCGACTTTTGTATCGCTTGCCAAATAAATGTCGGTCACGAACTGTGCGAATTTAATGTGTTCCACCGTAAACTTTCCGCCCCCCAGCGGTAATCCGAGCAGGTCAGCCGAAATTTCGATAAGGCCAGTCAACGAGTGGAACAGCTCAGGATCAGCATCGTCCTTCAAGAAATGAACCTGATCATCGAACACGAACTGCGTGCTGAGGTCCCCGCGAATGGCGGCTGCAACGTTGGGGTCCTCGGCTTCATCCCGAGCGATGGCAAAACTATCACCGAATGTTGCGTTAAGCGTGGCAAAGGCATGCGCCATCGCTTGCGGGGTGCGTAAATAAGCAGCAGTCGTAAGCCCCCGCTGACGAGCAACATCATCACTTCCCGATAGAAAGTCAGACTCATAGGCTTTCAACAGTGCGCTCTGCGCCGGTGGCGTAAATTCACCGTTCGATACGATCCGGCTCGGCACGGGCAACGCCGGCAGCCGCTCTGCGGGCATCAGCTTTGCACGTGTGCCGGGCGTTAATAACATAGGCATTTGGCGCACCTCCCCTACTATAGTGCGACGCGACGCTGCGGCGCCGTCATGAATAGCGGGCATTGGGCGATAACCGATGCGGGTGTGACCCGTGACGCTGACAAATTATGCGCGTAGCCTGCGTTCATGAAGGCGCTCATTCTTGGTGGCACTGGTCGGGTCGGGACGCATATTGTCGCTAATTTGCGTGCCTGCGGTCATGATGCGCGAAGCGCTGCGCGGTCAGGCGGCGATGTAATGCTGGACATGCGCAACGCGCAAAGCGTAATTCAAGCAGCCGACGGCTTCGACGCCGCGTTCTTTATCACGCCACTTGGCCCCGATGAAAGTGACGTCGGTGTGGCGATCGCTCAGTCCTTGCTTGCGGCGGGGGTCGGCAAGATCGGCTATCTAGCCATCCACAACCTCGACGCAATGCGCGCGATCCCGCATTTTGAAACCAAGATTCCAGTTCGCGATGCCGTGCTCGCGACGCCGCATAGTGTGGTTGTCGCGCCAAATTTCTTTTTCCAGAACGACCTCATGGTCCTCCCCGCGATCATGCATGGTGGCATTTACCCGTTGCCGGTTGGCATCACCGGTATGTTCAGCATCGATGTCGCGGATATCGGGTGGGCGGCGGCGCGCGCGCTGATGCACGACGATTGGGACGGCACTGTGGTGCCGGTGTGTGGCATGGATCAACTGACGGGTCCGGGCATGGCAGAAACCTGGGCCCAGGCACTCGGCAGACCAGTCACCTATCCCGGCGATGATATAAATCCATTTATCGCGATGTTGGGGCAGGTAATCCCGAATTTCGGCGATTGGGAACGCGAGGATTTCACGAAGATGATGGCGGTAACCCAGGCGCTCGGGTGCCTTGCGACCGATGCGGACCTCGCTCTGTCGCGCGCGGTCCTTGGTCGCGAACCGCGTCGCTATACTGATTTCGTCTCAAGCATTGTTGCAGGAGAACACAATTGAAACCAATGTACACAGCCGTAGCGACTGCCCAAGGCGGCCGGAGTGGCCATGCCCGATCCGACGATGGCGTTCTCGAAGTAACGCTTGCGACACCCAAGGCCATGGGCGGTTCTGGCGCGGTCGGAACCAATCCTGAACAGCTTTTCGCGGCTGGCTATGCCGCGTGTTTTCAAAGCGCGATGATGTTTGTGGCGGGCCAGAAGAAACTCGATACGGCTGGCTGCAAAGTTACCGCCCATGTTTCGATTGGCATGCGGGAGGATGGGCCTGGCTTTGGCCTCGCCGTGATGCACGATGTCGACCTGCCGCAACTATCGCAAGGCGACGCCGAAACACTGGTGCATGAGGCGCACCAAGTTTGTCCCTATTCGAACGCGACGCGCAACAATATCGATGTTCAATTTGCCGTGAGAGGTGCCCAATGACCGGATATACCGAAGCGCTGGTAAGGGGCGATGATGCGCCGGTTATGCGTCCGTTGACCGAAGCCGATCATCCCAACGCTCATGCGCTTTATGCGGCGCACAAGGCCTTTCAAACCGGCGATGTCGAGGCGCTGTTCGCAAAGATGGCTGATGATGTCGTCTGGCACATGCCCGGTAATAATGTGCTGGCAGGCAGCTACCACGGCCGTGACGAGATCATGCGCAATTTCGGAATGCTGCAAGCTGCAGTTGACAGCTATTGGGCGCATCCGCTCGATTATTTCGGCAGCGACAACCACGTTGTGCTTGTGGCCGAAGTGCGCGCGACCAAAGGCGACAAGACCCTGCTGACCAAGGAAGCTATGACGTGGCGCGTTGAGGGCGGCAAGCTGAAGGAATGCTGGCATCTGTGCGTCGAACCCGAAAAATGGGACGCTTTTTTCAGCACAGCTGACGAGACGAAATAGCAAAGCGATTTCGCACGTCAGCAAGCGCGGCCGACGGGCGCCCCAGCGACCCGTTCGACGTCCAGCGCGGGCTTTGCCCGTGCTGGTCTCTCGTCTGCCGACGACGACATTCCGGTCGTTCCAACAGTCGATGCCCCACGCCTTTACTTGCCATTCAGAAAGGCAGCGCGGCAATGTCAGGTTCCATCCATGTTCGCCGAGCGTGCACACTGAAGAGTGTTTCGCGACGCCAGTAGGACAAAAGCCAGCCGGTGTTACCCTGCGGCGATGCCATCAGATGCTCGAGCACGACATGAATCGGAACATCATTAGAATGTCTAGTGAGATGAAAAACCGCCGCACGTAGTGATGCGATTGTGATCGTGTGATGATATCCGCTAGTATCGGTGTTCGCGGTGTGGGTCGCCTCGTTGTAACGAATAACGATCCGTTTGAACTCTGCCGGTTTCACCAGATTGGCCCGATGACGCGATAGCCAAAGCGCCGCGGCAAAGTGCCCAGCATGGGTCCACTCGGTCTTCGGTAAGGTTCGATCAATTAGCCGCGACGTGTGCCGTTCGACAGAGATGTCGCTTGAAAATGTCATTGCCAATGTCCTTTTCTATAAAGGCCCAATCGGCATAAAAAACCCCGCCAATTGGGCGGGGTGGTGAGATGAAAGCTGTCCCGAGCCTGACCTACCGGCTCCAAACTTTCATAAAGCGCACGATTACCGCCGAGATATTACGGCGTTGTTGTTGAAAAATACGATCACGAGTTCGCATCGCATTAACGTGGCAGCATGTGACTTACTTTGCAACCTACGTGTCTCCTTTTCGTGCTGATTCTACAAAACCCGCCTGTCCGGAATCCACAACAAACCGGCTATTCCCGCCCCCGCCACGCCTGCGGTGTTCCACGCATCTTCGCGTCCGCCCCGGCCAGCCGGTCCGGCCCCCATACAAATGCGGTATCGACCACCACCTCCACCCGCTTCACGCCCTTCAGCTTCGCCAGTTCCACCCGCGCTGCCTCGGTAAAATGCGGGGCCATCGTGCAGCCTGCGAATGTCACGCAGAAGGTGACCGACAGCGTGCCGCGCTCGAACGTCCAGCCCGTCAATAGCCCCATATCGACGAGCGAGGTTGGGCGACCCGCGGCGATGCTGCACGGATCGTGGACGCCCGCAAGCGCCGCGCGAATAGCATCGTCGGTTACTGCGCCGTCCATACCGACCACGGTTTCTGCAACTCCACACCGTCGAACGCGTCGCCCTGTTGCTTTTGACGCCATTCGCCCACATCGAGGCCGATCATCCGCGCGTAGTTGCCGCCCAGGATCATCCGCTTCACCTGATCGTCGATTGGCGGGATGCCGTGCCGCGCTTGTGTGTCTGCCGAAAATTCAAAAGCCCAGAATAATTCGAGCAGATGCTGCGGATGAACGACGGTGCAACCTGTAGACCACAGGATCTTTTCTGGCCCACCCCATTGCATGAGCAGCGCAAGCGCTGCCTCGAACCGGCCGGGGGCCTGCCACAGCATCGCGGTTGTCGTTTCCAGATTGGCATAGACATTAGGAAAGCGCCCAATTGCCATCGCGGTTTCTTCGATAAACGCCATGCCCGAATGCACGATTTCAAATGCCATATCGGGAAAAGCGTCAGCCGCTTGTTCGAAATCCTCGCCGATTCGGTAGGGCGCGAGTGGAACCGATCCATTCGGTAACGCCTTGTGGATAGCGATTGTTTTAAGTCCCAGTGTCTGCGCGCGTTCAATCAGCCGCATCACCGTATCGTCATTGGCGAGCCAGCGGCGATACGGGTCCATCTGATGCGGATAGAGCTTGACGCCCACGGCATTGGGCGTCGCCGCGGCTTGGCGCTCAAGATCCTCGATTACCATATTTACGTCCTGCGTAGGATCGAGCCCGACATAGCCCAACACCCGCGTCGGCCAGCGCGTCGTCATTTCCACCGTTTTCCATTCGGCGGCAAAGCCATCCTTGAACCAGCTGTCGAGCCTAAGGGTATGTGTCGCGACGAGGCTCGTCTGGCTTTCGTCGAACATTGTGCGGACGAGCGCTTCGGGTCTCATATCGGTCATATAAGTAGCTTGCGGGCACAGCGCATGCGGCGGGCTAAGCATCGCGTGCAACCCATAGGACATTATGTGCAGCTGCGCGCCGTATTTTGACGCCACATTGTCTTCCGACAAATTAAGTGCGTGGACCACGGGGTCGATGACAAACACATCATCGGGTAGGGAACGCAATCCATCGAGCGATGCAGACATTCTGGTCTCCTTGTTCGTTGATTATGCCGCAATTGTGCGCGGTTACCACGGCGTCGCAAGCAGGGGGGCATAACCACTATTCATGCGCAACGTGTTCGCTGTGCAGTTTTACCGACGGCCGGTGCGCGTAGCGTTGGTCTTATGGCTTCTCAACTGTACAATCCTGATCCATCGTCGCTCGTCACCCGCGATCATGTTCACCGCTCTGTCTACACCGATCCGGCAATCTTCGATCTTGAGATGGCGCGAATTTTTGGGCGGAGCTGGCTCTATCTCGCGCATGACAGCGAGCTGCCGAGTCCTGGCGATTATGTCGTGCGCCATATGGGCACGCAGGCGGTAATCCTGACGCGAGCGAAGGACGGGGTGGTGCACGCGATCTTCAATCGTTGCGCGCATCGCGGTGCAACGCTGTGCGCCTTTGATCGCGGCCAAGCCCCCAATGGGCATCAGTGTCCCTATCACGGCTGGACTTTCAACGCCGACGGATCGGTGCGGTTTGTATCGCAGGCGGTGAATTATGCCGAGGTCCTAGATCCGGCCAACTCTGGCATCCCCCAAATTCGGCTGGAAAGCTATCGTGGTTTTATTTTCGGCAATCTCGATAACGATGCGGGGCCGCTGAGCGAATTTTTGGGGCATATGAAATCGACGATCGACGATCTGGTTGATCGCTCGCCAACAGGCCGGATTGAAGTCGGTGCCTACAAGCTACGGCATTATTACCGCGCTAACTGGAAAATGACATTCGAAAACTTGAACGACACCGTCCATCCCGGCTTTGCTCATGCCGCTTCCGTGGTCTCGGCCAAAGCCGTCGCGAATGCAGTCGGTGGCGACAATATTGTGCCGACGGTCGGCATGATGATGGCAAACGGCAAGCCGATCCAGTTTTTTCAGGATTTGGATATGGTCACCACGCCCGGCGGCCACAGCTATATCGGTGGCCATATGGGTGCCGATTATACGCCCAACACCGCCGATGCTTACACCGCCGCCCTGATCGCCCATCACGGGGCCGAACGCGCGCGTGAAGTGCTGTCGGTTGATCGGCATTTGATGCTGCTTTACCCATCGTCATTCTGGCACGCACGTTATCAAACGGTCCGCATTATCCGCCCGGTGCGTCACGACCTGACCGAAATGATCGGTTTCACGTTCCGCCTCATTGGCGCGCCGCCAGAAACACATGTCAACGCGATTGAATATTGCACGGGCGCGAATTCGGCCGCCTCACCTGTGATCGCCGACGATCTCGAAATTTACGAGCGCCTCTTGCTTGGTAACCGGACAGGTAGCCAGGAATGGATCCCGATGAGCCGCGGGTTGAACGAGGATCGCGAGACGACCAACATATTTACACGAACGCCCGCAACGTCAGAGGCGTTTATCCGGAACCAGTTTGCCAGCTGGTCCGCCATGATGGCGCGCACATGACTGAGATCGAAGACTTAATCCACATTGAGGCGGCGTTGCTCGATGACCGCCGTTATCACGACTGGCTAGATTTGTTCACGCAAGACTGTCTGTATTGGGTGCCGGTGGCAGCCGAGATGGTGTCACCCCGCGATGGGCCGAGCCATTTCCATGATGACCGGCAGGTGATGATGGTCCGTACGCATCGTCTCGCCAATCCGCGCGCGTTCGGGGCTGAGCCTGCGCCACGAACCGTGCATATCGTTTCGGGCGTTCGCATCGAGCGTGACAATGCGGACGGGATCGTCGTCGCATCGAGCCAGATCATGCTCGAATATCGCAACCGTGACCGTTTTGAAGATGACCAACGCGTCTTTGGGGGCCGCGTGCGTCATCGCCTAATCCGTACAGAAAATGGTCTGCGCATTGCTGAAAAGCGCATTGATCTTATCAATGCTGAAGGCGCGTTCAATGCCATGGCGGCACCAATATGAACGATCCGATCGCCTGGATCCCTTATGGTGCCTATTGGGCGACCCCGTTCGTCCGCTGGCAGGGCGCCTTTGCTGAATTGCACAGCTTGAAATTTGCAAGTTGGGTTGCGGCGCGCGCGTTGGCGAAACGCGGCATCGATCCCACTGTGTTTGATTTCGGCGTGTTGGGATTCACCGTTCCGCAAAAGGGGAGCTTCTACGGTCTTCCCTGGGTGATGGGGGAAATTGGCGCAGTCGGCGTTGGCGGCCCGACGATCATGCAGGCATGTGCGACCTCTGCGCGCTGTGTTCAGGTCGCGGCCGGTGAGATTGCAAGCGGAGCGGCAACAACTTCGCTCGTGCTGGCTTGTGACCGTGTTTCGAATGGCCCGCATATCTATTATCCTTCGCCATCGGCTCCGGGCGGAACCGGCGAGACCGAAAACTGGGTGATCGACAATTTTGCGCGTGATCCCTTCGCTGGCGTTGCCATGATCGAAACAGCCGAAAACGTTGCCCGAAAATGGGGTATCGAGCGGGTTGAACAAGACGATGTCACGCTTGCGCGATATGCCCAATATGACGACGCGCTTGCCGATGACCGCGCGTTTCATCGTCGCTTTATGGATTTACCCTTTGAGGTACCTGATCTGCGTTTTCGCAAGATTGCAGCGGTCCTCGACGGCGATCAAGGCGTTCAGCCTGCCAATCCGGACAAGCTACGGGCGTTGAAACCGGTGCAAGACGGGGGCAGCGTGACGTTCGCCGGCCAGACGCACCCTGCCGACGGCAATGCCGCTATAGTAGTCGCCGATCGCGACCATGCACGCGAACTTTCGCAAAGGCGCGCATTTGAAATTGCAATTCTTGGTTTTGGCATGGCCCGCGTCGAACCGGCCTTCATGCCCGCCGCACCCGTGCCCGCTGCAAAGCGGGCGCTCGACGCTGCGGGCCTGACCATCGCGCAAATCGATGTCGTTAAATCGCACAATCCTTTTGTCGTCAACGATATCGTTTTTGCGCGCGAAACGGGCTTTGATATTGCTGCGATGAATGCATTTGGCTGTTCGCTGGTCTGGGGGCATCCGCAGGGGCCAACGGGTTTGCGCGGGCTGATCGAACTGATTGAGCAACTCGCGATGCGCGGGGGTGGACGGGGATTGTTTCAAGGGTGCGCAGCGGGCGATACGGCAATGGCCGTCGTTATGGAAGTGCGCGGATGATTGCGCGGGCAGACGGAACGCGCGTTTGGGTGCCTGAAACGACCGTCGCTATACTCGAGCGTGCAGCCACAGAACGGCCGAACGTACTGGCCCTCATCTGTGGCGAACGTGAACTCTCCTATCGCGAATATGCAGATGCGGTGTCGGGTTTGGCCAGTCGCCTTGTTGATGCTGGCGCGACGGGAAGAACTGTCGCGATTGTACTGCGCAACAGTATCGAGATATGTATCGCGATGTTTGCGGTGCATGCAGCCGGGGCGACGGCAGCCGCTTTGAATCCTGATTATACCAAATCCGAACTTGCCCCGATGTTTGCCGACGCTCAACCGGTCGTGACCCTGACGCACGATGATCTCGCTGATCGCGTTACGGCGCTTTGTCCCGGTGAGATATGGACCGATCTCGAGACTTTGCCCCCAGTTCTGACATCGCTGCCCGCGATCGCCGACGAAAGCATCGCAACGCTGCAATTCACTGGCGGTACGACGGGCCGTCCGAAAGGGGTCATGCTCAGCCACCGCGCGATTGCGACCAATGTTGCGCAGCGTGAGGCTGTGGTTCCCTCCAATTTTGGCGATGAACGCATTATTTGCGTTATGCCGCTGTTCCATATTTTTGCGATGGCTATGGGGCTGCACCTGGCGGCCTATGCTGCGGGTACGCTTGTTATTTTGCCGCGTTATCGTCCGGACTGGGTCATGGATGCAATTGAGCGTTACGCGATAACGCGGTTTCCGGCAGGGCCAACGGTGTTTAACAGCTTACTCGGGTTCGATGGCCTTGACCGGGCCCGCTTATCGACGGTTCGCTGCGCTTATTCGGGGTCAGCTCCGCTCGCGCACGATACGCTGACGCGCTGGGAAGCAGCGACTGGCATTCCAATCTACGAAGGCTATGGCCAGAGCGAGGCCGGGCCGATCTTGACCCATCACGGGCCCGGCATGACCTTGAAACAAGGTTCGGTCGGTCCCGCGTTGCCGGGCACCGAAATAGGTATCGTAGGCGGTGATGTTGGAGAAATCCGAGCGCGCGCCCCACAGATTATGACTGGCTATCTTGATCGACCCGACGAAACCGCTGCTGCGCTCAACGATGGGTGGCTCTATACTGGTGATATTGGCCGGATTGATGCCGATGGCTATCTTTTCATTGAGGACCGCAAGAAGGATATGGTGATCGTCGGCGGTTACAATGTTTATCCGCGCGAGATCGACGAGGTGCTGATGGCGCACCCCGATATCGTCGAGGCTGCCGCCATTGGCGTGCCCGACGCCTATCGCGGCGAAGTCATCTGGGCCTTTATTGTCGGTGATTTAAGTGAGGCCGCCGTTCTTGAACGCTGTGAAGCAGCGCTGGTGCGCTACAAACATCCAAACACTATCCGGTTCATCCGCGCTTTGCCGCGGACAAGCGTCGGCAAAATCGATAAACAAGCACTGAAAGTCATGGCACGGGCTGACATAGAGGGTCGTCAGAATGTCGCTTGAACAAGTCGATTCGCTACGCACAATGTTGCTTGCCAGGCGGAGCGGCCCGCCGCCGTCGCTCGAGCAACGGCGCGCAGGTTTCGAGGCACAAATGGCAATGATACCATTGCCGGCGGACGCAGTTTTTACGTCCGATCCGGAATTGCCCGGCTTGTGGGTCGACTTGCCCGGTGGCGATTCGTCCGCTGCGATTCTGTGGCTGCATGGCGGCGCGTTCGTCCTCGGGTCCTCTGCCAGCTATCGCGATTTTGGCTGTCGGTTGGCGGCATCAAGTGGGGTCCGGGTGTTCCTGCTCGACTACCGGCTTTCGCCCGAACATGTGTTTCCCGCTGCGCTCGACGATTCTGATGCGGCACTTGACCGGCTAACGGCGCGCGGGCTGAAATTGGCGGTGGGCGGCGATTCAGCAGGTGGCAATTTGGCGGTCGCGGCGATCCAAGCGCGTATTGCCAAGGGCCAGACTGTCCCTGACGCTTGCCTTTTGGTCTCGCCCTATCTTGATCTGACCCATATCGGGAACAGCGCTGCAACGCGCGCGCATCTTGATCCTTTCGTCGATCCAGCGACGATGACGGCGACCGCAGCGACGTATCACGGCGATGCCGATCCCGCCGATCCGCGCGTGTCGCCATTGTTCGGCGCGATCAATGGCTTTCCGCCGACGTTAATTCAAGTCGGCTCAGACGAGGTGCTGTTCGACGACGCCAAGCGTTTTGCGGACCGCCTACCCGATGTAGTGTTTCAAGAATGGGTGGGCATGATCCACGTCTGGCCGCTATTTGCGATTGATGAGGGCGACTGGGCGATTGTGCAAATAGGATCTTTCGTGCAGCGTCAATTGCTTCAAACCTAAAACATATTCGTTGCGCTTATGGCAAATGATGATAGCTTTTCGCGATGGAGTTGCGGCAACTTAAGCATTTTCAGGAAATCGTGCGCTGCGCGAGTTTTGGCCAAGCGGCTGATAAGCTGCATATTACGCAGCCTGCGCTAAGCAAAAGTATTCGCAATCTTGAGCGCTCGCTCGATGTGATGCTGCTCGAACGTCATCCTGGTGGCGTCACGCCGACCGAATATGGCTATGTTTTTCTCGACTATGCCACGCTGGTCACGTCCGAGCTTGAGCGTGCAGCAGATCAAATTGCAGAAATGAAGGGGCGCGGTAAAGGGGTCGTTCGCGTCGGTGCCGGGGCAACGATGCTCCAATATATAATGCCAAAAGCCGTGCGCTTGTTCATGGCGGGGGCCGATGCGGGCAGCGTTACCTTTGCCCAAGGACTTCGCGCCGATTTGCTCGCGATGTTAAGGCGTGGTGAGATCGATGTCGTCGTCGGTTCGGTCAATCCCGATCAGGTCGATGATGATCTTCGGCAGGAACTCGTGCTCGAAGATCGCCTGACAATTGTTGCTGACCGCAATCATCCGATATTGCAAACGGCAACGCCTGGCTTCGATCAACTGCGATGTTTCAAGTGGGTGCTGCCCGATGCGAGTGAATCCGAAGGCGATAGGCTGAGTCGCGCATTCCGGAGCGCGGGTGTGCAGCCGCCCGATTGTGCCGTCAGGACCAGTTCGTCGATCTTCATGGCTTCACTGTTGCGCGACAGTGAATATCTCAGCTATCTGCCGCGCGCGCTCATTGCCAGTGATCCTGATTACAACCATCTCGTGCCAGTGACGTTAGTCGAGCCCGTCTGGTCGCGGGTGTTCGTTGGCGCGACTTATCGACGACGCGGGGTCATGCTCGCGCCAACGCGGCGTTTTATCAATCGACTGAAGGACGTTGGCCGCGAACTTCAGCCGATGGTCTAAGTTGTTACCGATGCGTTTTCGAAAAGCGTCGACCAGTCCGAAAGCGATTGAAGCACAATCGGACGGCCATCAACCACGTGAAAAGGCATTCCGGTGACGCCGGGATCAACGCGGTACCGCTCCGTCAGTGCGAATATCGCTTCGACGTCCTGGTCAGTTCCCAGATACGCGCGTAGTTCTTTGCCCGCCATGCCCACGGCCGTCGCCAGTTCCACCAGCGTGTCAACGTCGCCGATGTAGCGCGCCTTCTCGTAAAATGCGGTGTAGATTGATTCGAGCATTTGCCGCCCCAGACCGCGCCCTTTTGCGAAATGCACTGTCCTGTGTCCGTGGATCGCATGCGCGCCATGCTCGATCCGGTAAAAGGCAAAGGAAATCCCCACGTCAGCACCGAGCGCGATAACGCGGTCCCACATTGGATCTCGCGCTTCATCACCATATTTGCCCGTAAACACGCCGCGAAAGCTGTGCGGTGTGGTGATCGGCAGGGTGGGATGCAACATGAAGGGGCGAAGTTCGATGTCGACTGTAACGTCGGGGAACCGCTCGATGCTCAGATCAAGGTAGCGTTTCGCAAGATAGGAAAAGGGGCAGAGAATGTCATAATAAGCGGTGATCTGCATGATCGCACAAACCTTGCATGAAGGACGCGTTGTCGTTGGATCGTTGACCGCTACAACCGATACACGTCCTGATTATGAAGTAGTGATAGCTACAGAGGCACTGGTCATTCCTCGCTGGGGGAGCAATATAAACCTTACGGGCGTTCGCAAACACGCCCAAGACCGGAGCGTCGATGTTTACCCGCGATCTTAAAAGCGTCTTTCATAGTGTAACTTGGGTAAGAATTTGAAACGCAAGTGCAGGTCATTTAGCCGCGGCCTCCACCCGACGCAGCAATTCGTCGAGTTTCGCTCGTTCTTCACGCGTGAGTATCCCGAACAAATCTGCCTCGGTGGTGAGCGCGAGTGGCGCGATTTCATTATAAAGCGCGCGTCCATCGTTGGTGAGTGACAGAAAGTGCGACCGGCCATCGAAAGGGTTGTTATCAATCGTCACCAAACTGCGTTCGACCAGCGCGGCGGCGGCGCGACTGACGGCGATCTTGTCCATCTGTGTGGCTTCACACAATAAAGCGGGCGTCTGGCGCGAGCTTTCGGCGAGGATGGCAATAAGGCGCCATTCGGCGATGTTGAGGCCGAAACGCTTGCGATACGTACCCGAAATTCGTGCCGAAACCGCGTTCGATGCAACAGACAACCGATATGGGAGGAAGCGTTCAAGGATGAGCAACGATGCCATGAAACTTGACCATCGCCCGTTATAGATTTAGTTACAAGTGCAACTATTTCTGGAGCGTCGCGTGACTGACCTTTTCGATAATCCGCTGGGGCTCGACGGGTTCGAGTTTGTCGAATTCTGTTCGCCCGACAAAGGCTTGCTCGAGCCGATCTTCAAAACGATGGGGTTTGCCCGCATTGCGAGACACCGGTCGAAAGACGTCGAGTTGTGGCGGCAGGGCGGCATTAATCTGATCGCCAACTACGAACCGCGTAGCCCAGCTTCTTATTTCGCGGCCGAACATGGGCCGTCGGCGTGCGGCATGGGGTTTCGTGTGCGCAATGCCAAGGCGGCCTATGAGGAAGCGCTGCGTCGCGGGGCCGAGCCGGTCGAGACGGCGACGGGGCCGATGGAACTACGCATTCCCGCCATCCGGGGGATTGGCGGCGCGATGATCTATCTGATCGATCGTTATGGCGACGAAGGTTCTGGCGGGCTGTCGATCTATGACATTGACTTCGATTATCTTCCCGGCGTTGACCGCAATCCGGTGGGCGCGGGGTTCCGCCTGATCGATCATCTTACGCATAATGTTTACGGCGGGCGGATGGCGCATTGGGCAGCGTTTTACGAGCGTATCTTCAACTTTCGCGAGATCCGCTATTTTGACATCAAAGGCGAATATACCGGGCTGACGAGCCGCGCGATGACCGCGCCCGACGGCAAAATCCGCATCCCGCTGAACGAAGAAGGCAAAGCGGGCGGCGGGCAGATCGACGAATATCTGCGCGCCTATAATGGCGAGGGGATCCAGCATATTGCGCTCATTTGCGATGACCTGATTGCCTGTATCGATCGGCTGTGCGCCAACGGCGTTGCGCTGATGTCAGCGCCGCCCGCGACCTATTATGCGATGCTTGAGGAGCGGCTGCCGGGACATGGTGAGCCGGTGGAAGAACTGAAAGCACGCGGCATCTTGCTCGACGGTTCGACCGAAGATGGCGACCCGCGTCTGCTGCTCCAGATTTTCGCGCAGCCGAAGATCGGGCCGGTGTTCTTTGAATTTATCCAGCGCAAGAAGGACGAGGGCTTCGGCGAAGGCAATTTCACTGCGCTTTTCAAGTCGATCGAGCGTGAGCAGATGGAGCGCGGGGTGCTGGAGCAGGCATCGTGAGTGTTCCTTTCAGCACGCAGCGCATCCATCATGTGGCCTATCGGTGTCGCGATGCGAAGGCGACGGTCGACTGGTATGAACGAGTCCTTGGCTTCCGCTATACCAATGCGTTTGCCGAGGATCATGTGCCTTCTACCGGCGATTATGATCCGTATATGCATGTTTTCCTTAATTGCGGCGGTGGCAATGTTGTGGCGTTTTTCGAATTGCCGAACCAGCCCGACATGGGCCGTGACCAAGCAACACCGGCATGGGTGCAGCATCTGGCGTTCGAAGTGGCGGACTTCGATATGCTGCGCGCGGCAAAAGCGCATATCGAGGGGCAGGGCGTCGACGTGCTTGGGCCGACCTACCACGGCATTTTCCACTCGATCTATTTTTTCGATCCTAATGGCCACCGGTTGGAGCTGGCGTGCAACATCGGCACGGTCGATCAATATGCCGAACTCGAACGCGTCGCGCCAATGATGCTTGACGAGTGGGCACAAACGAAAAAAGCGCCCCGCCACGCCGACTGGCTGCATGTGGACCGGGGCTCGCTTGGCGAATGAAACGCTCATCATTCATAACTATGCGAGCGCAGCCGATCAGCGCTTTGCAATGCCGCCTAAAGCTTTTGTCACTGACGTGACGCATGAAGCGGACAGCACGTTTCTGAGAGCACAGATCGTTTTTGTTAATGCTTGCAAACCGTCAAAGTGATGCCCCTAATCATCGTTAAAATACGCGTAATTCGGATCATACACATAATATGCGACCACTGTTTTTGTTTTTTTGACATGCCCCATACCGATGATAGGTCCAACGACTTCGCGCCCAACGTCCAGACGGTTGTCAATCTCGACGCGAATGAGAATGTCCCATTTGCCGCTGATTGAGCTGATGTCGCAGACATATTTCAGTTTCGCCTTTGCGAGCGCGGTCGCAACTTCGTAAGTTTTGCCGAGGTCGGTCTGCAGGAAAACAAAAAAGCGTTGCATCATGACGTATCTCCCCGCGTTAGCATGTCATAAGACGGATCATTGCCGCCGCGCGTGCCTTTGGGAAGCTCCGCGTTCGCGTTATACCATTTTTTATCCGCAATACGCTCGGCACCGTAATCGACGACTTCGTTATGCCAAAAGATTAGCCAGTGTTCCGCTACCAATCGTGCTTTTTGTAAATATCGCGCTTGCACCACAAGTTCGCGAGGTTCGTTTGGCAAATCAATCAAGTGCCAAGCGTCAACATAGGCTTCAACACTGCACATGTCACCATCACCGCTGATGTAGATGTTTGAAATACAATGTCGCGTCGCTGCCATCGCGCCCATGAAACTCATGGCCACAGAGACAAATCCATCCGCGCCACCACGATAGATAGCGCCCATATCGATTTCGGCATCATCGGCAAAGACGCTGCGCAACAGCGTCGCATCGCAGCGGTCAAGTGCCCGCGCGTAGGTGTAGAGGAGCTGTGGGATAGCGGAATATGCATCGGTCATCAGATTTCGATCCTGTTTTCGATGGCGCCCAGCCCTTCGATTTCCACACGGACACAGTCGCCGGCTTTCAGATAAACGGGCGGCGACAATCCGTGACCCGATCCGCCAGGCGATCCGGTTGTGATTATGTCGCCCGGTTGCAATGCCAGCGACTGCGCAAGATAGGCAACAATCTCATATGGGTTGCGGTGTAACTGGGCCGTCGATGAGTTTTGACGCAATACACCATTGACCCATGTCCTGATCCACAAGCCAGTCGGGTTTGGCACCGCGTCAGCGGTCGTGATCCAAGGCCCAAACGGCCCATAGCCCGGCGACCCTTTCGCCAGCACCAGCGTATCGGGTTTGGCGAGCGCACGGGTCGTCAGATCATTCACCACGCAATATCCCGCGATTGCAGACCGCGCGGCATCGACCGTCGGCGTTTCTGGGGACGAGCCAATGACGATACCCAGTTCTCCTTCATAATCCATTGTCCGGCAATCGGCCGGAATGTGTATCGGATCGTAAGGGCCCGCAACTGCACTCGGTGGTTTGATGAACACCGGCGGAAAATCGGGTAGCGCGCGACCCATTTCAGCAGCATGATCGTGGTAATTGAGACCAACGCCGTAGAATGCGCCCGGTTGTAATAAAGGCGCACAAAGACGCGTCAGATCGAGCGGCTCTGTCTCGCCCATTGATACGACTAGTTGATCGGATGCAACGCCAAGAAGGGTGATCATATCACTCGCGAGCGAGGACACGTCGGCGATCCGACCATCAATAACGATACCGGGCGCAATGCCGTGTGCGAACTGATAAGAAGCCAGCCTCACCGCGCTTGCCGTTTGACAGTAGGCTGACTGGTCGGGATAGGCCTGTAGGCTTTTGGAAAACCAACATGCTCGAATCGCGACGATTGCGTCATTTTCTGACCGTTTACGAGTTGGGCAGCATCGGCCAGGCCGCCGAACGATTGCTGTTGACGCAACCGGCGCTGTCCAAGAGCATACGGCAGTTGGAAAGCGATTTGGGGGTTCGCCTGTTCGACCGCACCACCTTGGGCGTTATACCCACCGTTTATGGCAATGCGCTCGCGCTTCACGCCAAGACGATCGATGCCGAAGTGCGAAGGGCCGAAGCGCAAATCCTGTCGCTGCGCGGCAAGGCGCGCGGTCAGGTTTCGGTCGGCGTCGGTCCCAGCGTTGCGGCGAATCTGATGCCGCTTGCGACACTTTCGCTGCATCAGCTCCATCCCGACATCGAGTTGAACGTAACCGAAGGATTGATCGACGACATCCTTCCGATGCTGAGGCGCGGCGAAATTCAGGTTGCCGTGGGTGCATGGCCCGAAATTACGGAAGCAATTTTCAACACTGAGCTTCTGATCGAAGACATGATCGAAGTCTACGGCGGCGTGGACCACCCGCTCGTCGGCACCACTGTTTCGTTGAAAGAATTGCTCGAACATCCATGGGCTTTGCCGCCCTCGTCGCAGCGGTGGCGACAAAATCTTGACGATCTGTTTTTTGCACAGGGACTGTCGCCCCCCAAGCCCAGCGTCACAAGCAATTCGGCAAGTTACCTTAAAGAGCTGATGCGGCGCGGCGGTTATCTCAGTTTCCTTCCGCGCCAGCTCGTTGGGGATCGCACGGGGCTGGCGATCATCGAAACAGACATTCCAAAAATTCGTCCCAGCGTCACGATGACGTACCGTGAACGGTCATTGCTTGACGCGCCATGCGGAGAATTCGTCCAAGCCATGCGCTCTGCTGCTGCTGAAATCGTGACTTGACGCAAATTATAGCAGCCCCTGTGTTATCCCGAGATAGAGGATGTCTTTGGTGAAATCGCACGAATATCCGATCCATGCATCGTTGAGGAAGCGACCCGCCTCATATTCTGTTGTCGTGCCGTAACCGCCAAGAATTTGCATGCAAAGCTCGGCATTACGTATCGCCGCATCAACGGCACGTGTCTTGGCAGCCGGCCCTTTGAACATTGCCGCGGCCATCGGATCCGTGTCGCATGCCAGCGCGGCATCCCAAGCAACAAGGCGCGCGGTATGGACCTCGACTGCCATTTCGGCGAGCTTGAGCGCCACCGCCTGATGCTGGGCAATCGGCTGACCTGTGCTTTTTCGATTGCGCGCGTAGTCGAGCGCATAGTCGTAGGACGCCCGCGCCAACCCGACAAAGCAGGCCGCAAGGCAGACCGGCATTTCGGGAATCATGCCGAACAACATGGCTGCGCCACCTTCGGCTCCGACACGTGAGGTGGCAGGGACGCGAACATCGTCGAAATGAAGCTCGGCATGGCTGGTCAGTGGCCAGCCGATCAGGTGCGTTTTTTTGCCCACGCGCAGTCCGGACGTTGCCGCTGGAATATGAAAAACGGTCAGCCCCGCCATGACCGGCTTGTCGGGGTCGGTGCGCGCAATAATGAAATAGCTGTCGGCCACGCCAGCGTTGGTGATGAACGCCGATTTCGCACCCGTCAGGACATAATCATCGCCGTCACGCACGGCGCGCATTTTCGGCCCGAATGCTGGATTTGGCCCCGCCGCCATCAGTTCTGAACCTGCAACATCGGGCTCACTCTGCGCGCCCGCCAATACCATGTCGGGCGACGCTACGAATGCCCGAAGGAAATCTGAAGCCTGTTCTGGCGTGCCGCCGCGCAGCATCATCAACGGCATTGTTGACGTCAGCGAAAAATAATCACCCGCAATCCCGACATCGGCGGCACCAAGCTCTTCCATGACGATTGCGGCGTCGATGCAAGCCAATCCAAGTCCGCCATGCGCCTCGGGCACAAACAACTTGGTCAGTCCAAGCGCAACGCCTTGTTGGAAAACCGGATGAACGGCATCCCACGGATTGGTTGGGGCACCGGCCCGTCGGGTACGCTCGACCAGCGGACGGATCGCGTTCGACGCAAAATCGCGTGCCGTCTTTTGGAGCATGCGCTGTTCATCGGTCAGCGTGAGCGACATTGCCATTGTCGTCACTCCGCCCGCACGGCGAGGACGATCTTGCCATGCGTATGCCCCGTCTCGAGCTGGGTATGCGCTGTACTCGCTTGATCGAGCGGCAATATTGCCAGCTTCGGCGCACGCAGGGCACCCGCCTCAAATGCGCCGCGCAATGAATCGAGAATATCCGGGCGCGCGCTGAATGCAACGATCTTGGTCATCACACCATATTTAGCCATCAGCCGGTCACGGTTGCCCATTTCCATCTGATCGCCGCGCAAAACCACAAGAAGTGTGCCACCTCGTTTGAGGACGGTGTAGGATTTCAGGTTCGTCTCACCACCAATCGGATCGAGGACGACGTCGATGTCCTGCAACACCTCGGCGAAATCTGTTGTTGTGCGATCGATCACCTGATCCGCACCGAGCGAACGGACATAGTCGATATTATCAGTACTGCATGTCGCGGCAACCCAGGCCCCCAGACGCTTGGCGATCTGGATACCAAATGATCCAACCCCGCCGGCCCCTGCATGAACGAGCACGCGGTCACCCCGTTTGACGCCCGCAAGATCGGCAAGACCGAACCATGCAGTGCACCCCGCCATTGGAACACTGGCAGCTTCGGCGAAGCTCAGATTGGCGGGCATCCGGCGGATCAGATACGACGGCGCGGCAACATATTCGGCATAGGCCCCCGGTTTCGCGGGATCGAGGAGCCCCCAAACGCGATCGCCGACGTCAAGTTCTAAGCCGGATACATCGAACCCTTTTGCAACGATCACACCGGCGACATCCTGCCCGAGAATATGGGGCGGCGAGACCGGAAACATTCCCTGAAACCACCCGCGTCGCAGCTTCGTCTCGAACGGGTTGGTTCCCGCTGCATGCACTTCGACAAGCACTTCATTGTGCGGCATCATCGCGGGGCGGGAAACATCGCGCACTACCAGTCCATCGGGCGGCCCAAATGATTCCATCACAACCGCACGCATCGTTTCCTTGCTCATACTTGTTCCTTTTCGATCGCTACAATCTGTTTGCCGACGCCCGAGCCATTGAACAGCGCGCAAAATGCGCTCGGTGTCTCTTCCAGCCCCCGCCAAATGGTCTCAACCGGTCGCAGCGTTCCCGCATCGAGGAATTCGGCAAGGTGCGAACGCGCTGCTTCAAACTCAGGCGCGTGATCGGCAAGCAGAAATCCACTTACCGTCGCGCGTTTGAAGAGCAGCGGCAGCATCGAGCCATAGGGGCGCGGCTGCGCATCATTATAGCCCGATATGAAACCCAGTAGCACGACGTGCGAATGAAGGTTCAAACGTGTCAGCATCGCATCGTGAAACGCGCCGCCAACACCATCGATCACATAATCAAGGCCATCAGGCAATTGTTGCGTGTCGTCGGTCGCGCCATCGAACCCTAGGTCGTCGGTCAGATAATTTACCTGCGCCGTGTCAGCCACAAACCCCGTCACGTGCGCGCCTGCGGCCTTCGCGATTTGCCCTGCCAAAATGCCGACTGAGCCTGCCGCTGGCGCAATCAGGACGTTTTGCCCGGCATAAATGCCGCGCGTCGTGAAATAGGCGGTCAGACCGGAAGGCCCGAGAACACTCAAATGCCGCTCCGGCGGGCCAAGCGTCGCATCGAGCTTTTGCAGCGTCTCACCACGACAGGACACGCGCTCCTGCCACCCGAGATCACCTGCAACCAGATCGCCCAATGCAAATCGGGGATCGCGACTTGCAAGGACATGGCCGACACCGCGTCCGTCGACGACCTGATGCAGCGGCATCGGCGGGCCGACGCGACTCGTCGCGCTCATCCGCAGGCGGGGAAAGGGGTCCATCGACAGATGCGAAACTTCGACGAGCACATTGCCATCACTCACACTGGGGTCAGCTGACTGAACCAGTGCGAAATCATCGGGTGTTGGCAAGCCGTCGGGATAACGCACAAGGTGCACTTGCTCGATCACGCCACGCTTTCCAGAAATTCGTGGAGGATTGCATTAAACTGCTCGGGCGCTTCGATATTCGAAATATGGCCTGCGCCTTCGATTTCAGCGTAGCGCGCATCAGGTATCATCTGCGCCATCGTGCGCATGATGTTCGGCGGCGCGACGCGATCAGCACTGCCGACGATGATTTGGGTCGGCACGTCGATGCCGCCCAAGTCGGGGAAGTCGGTAAATCGCGTGACTGCTTCGAGCGTCTTGAGATATGGGCCCGCGCGTAAGCCTGCTAGACTAGCAACAATTGCATCCCATGCAGCCGGCGCAATGTCTGCGCCCGCCAAACCTTTAGCGACTTCGGGCGCGATATCGGCGGTTGATTTTCCTTCGAGCAAAGGTTTGCGCCGCGCCGCCAGAAACGCTTCGACTTTTTCGGGCGCCTGCGTTTCCGTGGATCCCGCCGAGCAATCGGCAAGCGTCATACTAGCCACCCGCGTGCGATGCCGATTCCACAGGTCAAGCGCGACGCGTCCCCCCATCGACAGCCCGACAACATGCGCCCTCTCGATGTTAAAATAATTGAGAACGCGAACGGCGTCGTCGGCAAAATCCGTGAATACGCGAGCGCTTTCAGTGTCTCCGCTGTCGCCATAACCGCGCGCATCAATCGCGATCGTGCAATAGCGTCCGGCCAGGGCAGAAAGCTGCGCGGCCCAATTTCCGCGTGCACCGCCAATACCGTGCAGAAATAAGACGGCTGGTCCGGCTCCACGCGCCACATCGACGCATAACATAGGCGATGGGCCGATATATTCCGTCTCAATATTCACGCGAGTTCGGGCACCACTTTGCCATCGACCACTACCGGCACGTCATCAAGCGTGATCGTGCAATTGCGGACGGGCAAGTCGAAGTGGCCAAGTGTGTGCCGACCTGCAAACGGATTGGCGCCGGTCGAAAACAGAAAATTCCCGGCAAATGCACGCTGTTCTGTCCCATTGGTGTCGCGCTTGTCATAGAGCAT
Organism: Hyphomicrobiales bacterium; assembly: GCA_038218255.1. Lineage (GTDB taxonomy): Bacteria > Pseudomonadota > Alphaproteobacteria > Rhizobiales > Hyphomicrobiaceae > JANXVY01. Next base: position 36,116 of record JBBRKD010000001.1, read on the forward strand.
CATCGATTCCCAGCGTGCGGCATGATTCATGCCCCAGCCGACATGGCTCGTCCCATAGGCTTCGGGATCGCCCCAGGCATCGAAATAGGCGCGCATCAGGTCTGCGTCAGTGCCGACACCTTCGACGGCTGTTACATAATCGGTCTCGACCACCAGCCGGATTGGTTTTTCCAAATAGCGTTTAAACGTGATGTTGATGTCGCCTTCGTCGAGCACGAGGATGCCATTGACCGTTCCCAGCGCAGGAAAACAGCTGCAGATGCCCCCCGGCCATGTCGCCAACGAACCGGGATCGCGCGCTACGCCCAGATTGCCGCCGACGCGAGCGCCTTCCATGCCAATGCGCAGATCGGTTCCCGCATCCGATACGACATGCATCGTTTTTGCGGCCTGCATCATCGCACGTCCTTTGAGCACGCGCGGGATCAGGTTTTCGTCGGTTGCCAGCCGCTCAAGGGCTTCGGGATGTTCGTTGCTGATGTAGAGAACGCGACGCCCAGATTGCATGATTTCGGGCGTTTCTTCCGAATGCATCAATCCTTCGACCGTCATGTCGGCGATAAAATCCGCGACTTTCAGGGCCTCGACCACGGTGCGACGCCCTCCGATGGCCACCGATGATCCAGTCGACCGTATTGGCACCGGCGCGTCATGGGGGGCCGTCGGCATGACGACATGAACCGGCTGTGCCCCGATTCGCAGCAGCGCCAGTTCGGCAAGCTGAACATTGACTGCGCGCGATTGGGTTTCGGACAGGATCACAACCTCTTGCCCCGCGAGCACATTCGACAGTCGGAAAGTGCGCTCGAACGCGTCGATCCATTTACCTTCAATACGCTCAATCATACGCCTGCCTCATGTTTGTCGCCGACAATCGATCCGCCCGAGCGGCCCGAAATCGGCAGTTGCATTGTCACCCAAACCCAAAACCACCGAACGGCACATTGCACCGGTTGCCACGAGATCGCCCTTTCGCACCGGACGTTCGGTTCCGCTGCGGACCCGCACGAGCCATTCCAACGCGGTGCGCGGATCGCCAAGCACGGCCGCCGCATCTCCGGTCTGTTCCACTTGGCCATTGCGCATAAATGTGACGCGCAAATTCGCAGGCTCGTTAAGTTCAGCGAGCGCAAACGCCTCGCCGACAATCAAACCCAGTTGCGCCGCATTATCGGCAACGATGAACGCAGCGCCAAGTTCAAGCGCATCGTTGCGGCTTGGCCGATTGATCTCTACGCCGATCATCGCACGTCCGATAGCAGCGGCTGGATCGACATCTTCGGGATCAGCGGCCATTTCAAACACGATCTCAGGTTCGATCTCTGCCGCGCGCGTTCCCGAGATTGGCGGCAATTCCGCATCTACCGAAACGCTCCCTTGGAAAATTCGCCCGTAAATCGGCTCGGCGATCTGCAACATTGCTTGTGCGCCTGCACTTGTCGCCCCGACTTTCCAGCCGATTACCGGCGGCATCTGCGCCGCCGTTGCGGTCGCGACGGCATAACCCTCGCTCAACGTCAGCTCAGGCGCAGGTCCGACCAGTGCATTGCCCGACAGGCGCGCACTGGCCAGTCGTCTGCCAAAATCAGTAGGGACCTCATTCATCATCGGTCGTCATATCCCGTGAGCACACTCTCGCCACACAACTTATACGGCGCCGCCGCGCGCATTCCGGTTATGTCACCCTCAAACCCGTGCATCGAAATCTGCGGCATGCGCGATCGCACGCGCTGCGGCCCTGTCCGCAAGTGCCAAAACGGTAAATGTCGGACTGACGGCGCCGATGGTGGGGAATTGCCCGCCACCCGCGACGACCACATTGGGGGCCTCATGCAGCTGCCCGTAACTGTTGACGACCGAACCGCTCGCGTCGGCACCCATGATCGTGCCCCCTGAAAAATGCGCAAACGTGGTTGTCGGCAGCACCCAGCTTTCGGTCGCGCCAGCGGCTTTCATCACTCGCATGCCAAGCGCGTTGGCATGTGCCCACAGCTTCCGGCTTTCCGGGTCCAGCGTATAGATAGTACGCGCCAGCGGCATTCCCACATCATCGCGTTCGGATGCCAGCTCGATGCGGTTGGAAGCATTGGGCAGGCTCTCGACAATCCCGTTGATGACGGCGAGGTGCTGTGATGCCCGCTTGATGAACCCATCGAGCTCAGCCCCGAACAGATCGGTGCGCGTCATCGCAATGCCGAGCAGGTCGTTCGGTTTTAGCGAACCACCAATGCCCCATGAGTAGCTGCCAAATGGCCCTGCCGGACGATCTTTGCGATACTCATCCTGATTGGTCAGCATCCCGGCCGACAAGCCGAGATGGCATTCGGTTTCCTCTCTGAACAGGCCGTGGACGTTGGCGATGTTGTGCGCGTTGAAGTATTTTCCGATGAGGCCATTACGATTCGAAACTCCTTGCGGATGTTTCGCATGCCGAGTCGCCAGTAAAAGGCGGGCATTCTGGGCCGCAGCGCCCGCCAATATGATCAGTGTCGCTGGCTGTTCGAGCGTCTGCCCCTTGGCATTGCGATAAATCAGGCCGCGTGCACGACCATTTTCGTCGAGCGCTATGCCGGTGACCCGGCTCTGTGCCTTGAAGATTGCCCCGGCCCTGACCGCACTGGGCTGATGAACGACCAACGGATTGGCGAGCGCACCCGTTGGGCATCCGGCATCGCACCAGCCGTCATATTGGCATGCCGGGCGGCCCTTATATTCCACTGATGTGACGGCCATCGGCGCAGGCGCGACTCTCATCCCCAGCGCTTCAAACCCGCGCGTCACGATCTTCCCTTGAGCGAAAGTTTTCAGCGGAGGCATTGGATAAGGCTTGCCCGCAGGTCGCCAAGTCTCGGCTTTTGCATCGCCTGAAATACCCACTTCGTCCTGTACCGCGTCGTAGTGCGGCCTCAGATCGTTATAAGAAATTGGCCAGTCGAGCCCGCGTCCGTGATCACTGAACATCGTGAAATCGGCCGGCTGCATGCGAGGCCATCCGGCATAATGATGCAGCGCGGCACCACCAAGACCCCAGCCATTCGACATGTTATGGCCAACCCGGTCAGGCCCGCCAGCGATGACCGGTGACCCGCCCCATTTCAACCGCCGTGACCAAATTTGCGAACTGCGCAGGTCGCCCAAAGTCCAGGGTGGTCCCGCGTCGAGGACAATGACCATTCGACCGGCCTTGGCGAAACGTTCCGCCATAAGCGAGCCGGCCGCTCCTGCGCCCATTATAACGACATCGACATGTTCGAGAGTTTCACCCACGCGACAACGCTACGCAACGCTCGCATCGTGCGCTATTTCCAACGGCGGCCGAGCCCCATGCCTGCGGTTATGCCCTCAATCGCCGAATGAAGTTGCGCTTGCGGTGTAGGCGCCCAATCATCGCTTCGACCGCTAACCGGAGACCAATCGATGATCACTGCGACCGTTCGTTTCAAGTTGCGCCCTGGCGTCGATTACGATCAGGCGATCGCAGAAATAAAGAACATGATTGCTATGTATCAAAGCCAGCCGCAATTGATCCGCAAACAGATTTGTCTTAATGTCGAAAAAGGCGAAGGCCGCAGCTTCTACCTGTGGAAAGATCGGTCGGCAGCGGAAGCATTTTTCGAAATGGCACGCCCGATGTTGCGCGAACAGACGGGCGCCGAACCCGAGATCGAATTGTTGGAAACGCACGTCTTGGTGGATAATTCCACAAACGATGTTTTCATCGCATGAGCGACCCGCGTCCGATCCTCGTCGTTGGTGGCACCGGAATGCTGGGGCGGCCTGTCGTTGATGCACTTGCGGCGCGCGCGATACCGGTTCGCGTGCTGTCGCGTGACACGCATGTTCCGAGACCGAATATTCAGTTCGTGCGGGGCGCTGTCGAGGACGCTAGCGCGCTCGCTGCGGCGGTCGAAGGGTGCCGCGCGGTGCATATCAATCTGCGCGCGACGAATGCCGCCGAACTCAACACGGTCGAAATCGGAGGCACCCGCGCCGTGGTAGCGGCCTCGCGGGCGGCAGGAATTGAACGCATTGGTTATGTGTCAGGGGCAGGCATGGAAGCGGCTGATCCCAAATTACCGATGGCTCATGCCAAGCAATCAGCTGAAGCTGCCGTGCAGGGGTCCGGCGTCGAATGGATGCTATTCAGAGCGACGCATTTCATGGAGTCGCTCGACCTGTTCGTGCGCAGCGGACGCATCGAACTGATGACCCCGCAGCCGCTTGCCTATCATTATCTTGCGGCCCGTGACTACGGTCGGATCGTTGCTCAGGCCTACCTCGAGCCGTCAGCTGCAAATCAGGCCTTTACGATGCTCGGCCCGCAACCACTAACGATGCGCGCGGCATTGGACATCTATGTGTCGCGGCTGCACCCGGGGATGAAAATCCGGGCCACGCCGACGGCCATTCTGCGTTTGGTCGCCGCTCTGACTGGCAACCGCGAACTCAAACATGCATCGCTCCTGTTCTCGACCTTTCCGAAAATACCCGAGACTGGCGATCGTGACATAACCGATACTCTACTTGGCCGCGCTGAAACCACGTTGGCACAATGGTGCGACACGCGCGCAGCATAACTTCGGCTTATGCCGTTGCCCAGATTATCTCCCTCGGCGGAGCTTCCGCAATCAGCCATGTCGCTTGTGCTGACGAAAAAGGGAGTGGTTCGCCTGCATCCCTTCAGCAATAGGGAGGCTAACATGAAAAATTCCATTGCTGCGCTGCTTGGGAGCGCGGTTATTTTGCCGCTGATCGCAACGTCGCCGGCCCATTCGCAAACGACCCCTGAAGCACAAACCGGTGGTATCACGGATATCGTGGTGACCGCGCGGCGGCGCGCCGAGACGCAGCAATCGGTACCGATTGCCATCACTGCCTTCGGTGCCGAGGCATTGACGGCACGGTCGGTCACGCAAGTCAGCGATCTTGCCGACGCGACGCCGAACCTGACGCGGACCGCAGGGCCGACGGGCGGCAATGATGCATTTTTCTTCGTTCGTGGCATTGGCCAAGTCGATTCCAACCCGGCGGCAGATCCCGGTGTGGGCATCTATATTGACGGCGTTTATCTGGCGCGCATTCAGGGTGCCTCAGTTGATGCATTCGACCTCGACCGCGTCGAGGTGCTGCGCGGCCCGCAGGGAACGCTCTTTGGACGCAATACCATTGGCGGTGCCGTAAGCTTGACGACGCGCGACCCGGGCAAAGATCTTGCCTTTGCGGGACGCGTTACGGTTGGCAGCCGCAACCGCTTCGATGTTTTTGGTGCCGTCGATCTTCCGCTCTCCGACACATTGGGCGTCCGCGTTTCAGGCGGCTATCGCAAGCAGGACGGTTGGGGTCTCAACGTTTATACCGGCGACCGTTATTCAAGCGTCAAAAATCTTAGCGGCCGCATCAAGCTGGTCTGGCAGCCAACGGCCGACGTGAAGCTGTCGCTGTCTGCTGATGCCCTTCAGGCACGTGGCACAAGTGCGCATACAATTCTCGCCGGCGCGCGCGCTGGAGCGACGACGCCGTTTGCCGTGCCGCTGCCTTTTGATTTGCTGGCCGATACATCGACCGATCTTTCAAAGAATTTCGAATCGATCAAGCCACAGAACGACAATGACAATCGCGGTGTGACAGGAACGCTCGAAGTCGGGCTCGGCGGGCCGACGCTTAAGGCGATCGTCGCTTATCGCGCGGTCGATCAAACAGCAGCAAACGATTTCGATGGCACCGGTTACCGCCTTTACGACAATATTTTCGATACCCAGTCGAAGCAGCTAAGCGGGGAACTTCAGTTGCTCGGTGATGCACTCGACAATCGATTAAGTTACGTCCTTGGCGGCTATGCGTTCCGCGAAAACGTCCGTCATAACAACGCGATTTGCCTCGGCACGAATGTTGGCGGCAACCCTTTTGCAGCCGTGCGCAATCAAGGTGGTTGCATCCGCAACAATCAGTTTTTTACGCTGCATGTTGAAAGCTTCGCAGGATTCGGACAGGCCAGTTTCAAGGTCACACCACAATTATCGCTTACGGTCGGTGGCCGCTACACGCGCGAAACCAAGCGGCAGGCCTTCGATTTCTTCTTGGACAATCGCGACGGCGTCGTTGGATTTATTCCGGGTTTCCCGCCGCCAATCCCGAATTTCCCGACACTGTCACCACGCAACCCTCGGGTTGGGGTGCCGACAACTTACAATGCCAGCTTTGGTGAGTTTACGCCAAAGCTTGGCATCGACTTCAAACCCTCCGAAAATGTCCTGCTGTATGCGAGCTATTCACGCGGCTTCAAATCAGGGGGATTTAATGGTCGGCCATCGCCGACGCCAACGGGCGCATTCCGGCCAATCCAGCAATATGACCCGGAAAAGCTGACCGCCTATGAAGCAGGCATCAAGTCGGATTTCTTTGATCGGCGGCTGCGCTTTAATCTTGCCGGTTATTACTCGATTTACGACGGTATTCAGCTACTTGTCATCGACCCAGCAAGCGGCTTCTTTAATACAGCCAACGCGGGCAAGAGCGAAATTTACGGCTTCGAACTCGAGGTTACGGCGAAGCCAATCCCAGCGATGACAGTTTATTCGAATATCGGCTACACGCATGATCGTTACACCCAACTCGATCCCCGCGCGGTCGGTTTTACGTTCGCAACCCGCCTGCCTGTGACACCGCGCTGGACGGTCGGCCTTGGCGGCGATTATCGCGCCGATCTCGGCACCTTAGGATCGCTGACGCTGCGTGCAGACTATAATTATCGCAGCTCGGTCTATTTTGGCGCGACCAACGAACCGCTTGAATTTGGTGCGTCACGCGGACTGCTCAACTTGCGAGCGACCTACGCACCTGAAAATGAGCATTTCAAACTTTCGGTGTTCGGCCTGAACGTGACCGACAAGCGCTATATCACCAATGCCCAGGATGTCCGCAATGCGCTCGGCATCGCCTTTGCCAGTCCATCCTCGCCTGACGAATGGGGCGCTGAGCTTGAGGTCAAGTTTTGATTGCTCGACGCTCCTTCTAAACGGTTTGTTGCGTTACGCTGGATACGCCAAACCGTCATTGAAAGCCGCGCGCAGGATCACCGGGGTCAGTAATACACCAATCAAGACCGAATAGGCGATCTTGAAGGCAAGAACGATAAGGAACGGCCAGTCACCCGTGGTTGGCCAAATCAGCGCCAGCAGGCCCACGCTTATCGGTGCCAGCACGAGAGTCATGACGATTGCTAACATAAGCCCGCGGAGGATGACATTGCCGGGTAGGCGACGTTTGTAGGCCAGCGGACCGATGGCGCCTTTCCGAACCCGCGCGCGCGTCAGCAATGTAAGCCCGATCGTCATCATAAGCGAGATCATGAACGTCGTCGGGAGCAGATCGAATGCCAGCCCCTGCATGCCCCAAAGCCCGATTTTGGTCAGCCCCCCGAACATCAGAAACACGAAACCACCCCCAACAATGGCATTCAGCGCCACTCCGATCCTGCTCTCGACTGCGATATAACGGTCATGTGTCATTACCACCCCCTCACCACCAGCACGCTATAGGCCAAAGCTGAAAAGCTGGGACATCATGCGAAATGGACGCACTGTCCATACCCCCGGTTATGATCGTCGCGGCGTTCGCCATACCCAGCATTCATGTCCACGCCCGCATTTGCTATTTGCACAGGGCAAACAGAGCGAGGACTAGCGGGTTTGAAAAGGACCGGTCATGGCCATCGTATCAAGAAGGAAGGCAATTGCTGGCATCGGCGCGGGCGGCGCGATTGGCCTTGGGTTACTGGCGTTCACCGATCAGGGACGGACCCTCTGGCGCACACCGGAGGAAGCCCGCAAAGCCGGACTTGGCTTCAAGACGCTTGACGCGGGCGAAGTCGCAACCCTCGAAGCGCTGGGCGAAACCCTGCTTCCGGGCGCACGCGAAGCCGGGATCGCCCATTATGTTGATCACCATCTGGCTCAGCCATCCGTCGACAGCCTGTTGATGATCCGTTATCTGGACATCCCGCCGCCCTATCTCAATTTTTATCGTGCCGGGCTGGCTGCGCTCAACGGCTTCGCGAGCGCGAAAAACGGCAAGATATTTGGCGATCAGGACGCGGGCAATGCAACCGACATCGTGCGGGCAATATCTAGCCCCGACCCCGCTGCGGCTCCCAAAGACTGGCGCGGCCCGCCTGCTTCAATCTTCTACTTCGTGACTCGCGCCGACGCCGTTGATGTTGTGTATGGCACTGAAAAGGGAACGGAAAAACTCGGCCTGCCTTATATGGCGCACATTCTTCCCGAGACGCCGTGGTGAATAAAAGCGCGGATTTCGTCATTGTCGGCGCTGGCGCGGCTGGCAGTCTTTATGCAGCTATACTCGCCAAAGCGGGGAAGTCGGTCATCATGCTTGATGCCGGACCCGGCTGGATATTGGGTGATCTGGCATCGTCGCAAATCTGGGCACGGCGGTTGAAATGGGGCGGGGCGCCCGTTGAGTTTCGCGGTAATCATCATGGTTTCGGGCATAATCTCAATACCGGCTGGGGCCTCGGCGGTGCCGCGCTCCATCACTATGCGACATGGCCACGCATGCACGTCGAAGCGTTTGCAACGCGCAAACTTTACGAGCGCGGGCAGGATTGGCCGATCGGCTATGACGATCTGCGCCCATTTTACGATCGGATTCAAGCCGATGTCGGCATTTCGGGTGATGCACAGGCAGAAATCTGGCGACCCGAGGGTGCTCCCTATCCACTGCCGCCCATGAAGCGATTTGCCCAGGGGCGATTACTGGCAGCGGGCTTCGAAAAGCTGGGGCACCCGACTGCGCCGCTGCCCGTGGGAATCGTGTCGCAGGACTATAAGGGCCGTCCTGCGTGCCAAAACGACGGCTGGTGTGATGCCGGTTGCCCGATCGGGTCACTCGCAAATCCGCTAGCGACCTATCAAGCCGAAGCTGCTGCTGCCGGTGCCGACATTCGCGCGAATGCAACGGTCAAGCGGATTTTGCCGGCCTCGAAAAACCGGGCGGCCGGTGTCGTCTTCACCGATGCGAAGCAACAGGAGCGCCGCCTCGAAGCCGGCACCGTCATCCTCGCCACATCGGCGATCCAGAATCCGCGCCTGATGCTGGCCTCGGCATGTCCGGAATGGCCAAACGGCGCGGGCAATGCCGCCGATCAAGTTGGCCGAAATTTCATGCTCGACAGCTTGGCGCTGGTCTACGGATTGTTCGACGCCGAAACCGAGCCGCACATGGGCGTGTCCGCAGGGCAAGTCACGAACCGCGTCCGATATGCCGGTGACCGTCCGCCCGGAACGCCATTTGGAAGCTATCAGTGGCAGGTCGCGCCCTCCATGAAACCAAGCGACATATTCGGCATGGCGATTTCGCGCGCTGACCTGTTCGGCTCTGAACTCAGCGCCTTCGTCACCCGTGCCAGCCACCACATTGCCAGCATGGTGGCGATGATCGGTGCCTTGCCCGATCCCACTAACCGCGTCGTCCTATCGGACAAGCGCGACCATTTCGGGGTTCCGCTGGCACGCGTCGAGCATAAGGTCGATGATGCGACAATGACGTTGTGGTCTCACTGCAAGGACGAAGGCGTTGCAGTTATGAAGGCAGCGGGCGCGACCGAAAGCTGGACTGGACCCTATAACGCCGGACACTTGATCGGCGGCACGCTGATGGGCGATGATCCTGCAACTTCTGTGACCGACAGTTTCGGGCGTGTCCATGGAATCGACAATCTGGTCCTTGCAGGATCGGGCCTGTTTCCGACCAGTGGCGGGATCAGTCCGACCTACACCTTGCTCGCGGTTGCGATGCGATCCGTCGGCGTATTGCTGCGATGAAGCTCGACGACCGCTATACCAACGATGACGGCCACGCGATCCTGAACGGAACGCAAGCGCTTGTCCGCCTGACGCTCGAGCAGGCGCGGCGTGATCGTGCGGCGGAGTTGCACACAGCAGGCTACGTGACCGGTTATCGTGGATCGCCGCTCGGCGGCGTGGACAGCATGTTTGGCCGGGCGGCTCGCCATACCGACGCAGTCGATATTCGATTGCAGCCGGGCCTAAACGAAGACCTCGCGGCCACTGCCGTTCTCGGTACGCAGCAGGTTGGGCTTTACCATAAACCGATGCACGACGGTGTTTTCGCTTTATGGTATGGCAAGGGTCCTGGCGTCGATCGCTCGGGCGACATTTTCCGGCATGGTAATCTCCACGGCGCTTCAGCGACGGGTGGCGTCGTGCTGTGCGCCGGTGACGATCACATGGCCAAATCCTCGACGACCGCGCATCAGAGCGAGTTCGCGTTCGTCGACGCGATGATTCCGGTCCTTCACCCCGCGTCTATCGAAGAAATCGTGACCTATGGTCAATTCGGCTGGGCAATGTCGCGCTTTTCGGGATGCTGGACGGCATTGAAACTCGTCACCGACCTCGTCGATAGCAGTGAAACCGTCGATCTTGCCGCGCTGCGGCCCGCGATTATCGTCCCCGATTTCGAGCAGCCGCCGGGCGGTCGCAATATTCGCTCGCCCGATCCTTGGATCGAACAGGAACGCCGCCTGCATCAGGACAAGTTGCCTGCGGTGCTGGCGTTTGCGCGCGCGAATCACATCGACCGCGTGGCACTCGTGGCCGCCAAGCCGCGCCTTGGCATTGTCACCACTGGAAAGAGCTATCGCGACACGCGTGCGGCGCTCGCCTTGCTCGGATTTTCCGAAACCGAAGCAGCAGCAATTGGCATCACGATCTACAAGGTCGGTATGGTCTGGCCGCTTGAGCCGAGCGTTTTGACTGAGTTCGTCGACGGGCTCGAAGCGATATTGATCGTCGAAGAAAAGCGACCATTAATAGAGGGGCAAGTACGCGACATCCTGTTTGACCGTCCCGCGAGCCGCCGTCCCAGACTCAATGGCAAATCGCTCTTGCCCAGCCACGGCGATTTGTCGCCGACCGTGATTGCTCGCGCTATCGCACACCAGCTCACAGCGATGGGCATCGCGCGCGACTGGCCAAGTTTCGAGCACGATATGCTCCCCAAGGCACCGGTTACGCGCGTCCCTTATTTCTGCTCGGGGTGTCCGCACAATATTTCGACCCAGGTTCCAGCAGGCAGCCATGCTATGGCCGGCATCGGCTGCCACGGCATGGCGCAATTCATGGGGCGCGACACCGACACTTTCGTCCAGATGGGTGGGGAAGGCGTGAACTGGATCGGGCAGGCCGGGTTCGTCGAGACCAATCACGTCTTCCAGAATCTGGGCGATGGAACCTATTTCCATTCAGGCGTGCTTGCCGTTCGTGCGGCGATCGCAGCAAAGGTCAACATCACCTATAAAATCCTGTTCAATGACGCCGTCGCAATGACCGGCGGGCAACCGATAGACGGCGAATTGTCGCCGCAATCGATCAGCCATCAGATGCGCGCAGAGGGCGTGAAGCGCATCGCAATCGTGACCGACGATCCGGCAAAATACGTCGATCAACCTGCATTTGCTGCTGGCGCAACGATCCATGCGCGTACCGATCTCAACCTCGTTCAGCGCGAGCTGCGCGAAATTCCCGGGACCACAGTCATCGTCTATGACCAGATGTGCGCGACCGAAAAGCGTCGGCGGCGCAAACGCGGCCTGATGCCGAACGCTGTTGAGCGGGTTTTCATCAACCCGCTGGTCTGCGAAGGTTGCGGTGACTGTTCGGTCAAATCGAACTGCCTTTCGGTCATCCCGCTCGATACCGAATGGGGCCGCAAACGGCAGATCGACCAGTCGAGTTGCAATCAAGACATGAGCTGCATCGAGGGGTTTTGCCCCAGTTTCGTGACTGTAAAGGGCACATTGCGCAAAGCTGACAAGCGCAGCCTGCCAACGTTGGACGTCGCGCTCCCCGAACCTGCGCTGCCGTCGCTTGACCATCCGTACAGCGCATTAATCGTCGGCATTGGCGGCACTGGGGTGGTGACGATCGGGGCCATCCTAGCGCAGGCCGCCTTGATCGACGGTAACGCGTCGGCGACGCTCGATCAGACCGGCCTTGCGCAAAAAGGCGGACAGGTGATCAGTCACCTCAAGATCGCGGCTACCGCCGACGCGATCGATACCGTGAAAGTGCAGCCGGGCGCCGCAGACGTCGTCATCGCGGCTGACATCGTTGGCGCGACGAGCAGCAACGGGCTTTCGGTGCTAGGCCGCCAAAGCCAAGTGATCGTAAACACGGAAACAACGGTAACAGGCGCATTCACTGCAAACCGCGACTTCGCCATTCCCGGCGACGAGCTGCTTGCAATGCTCTCGGATCGTGCTGTCGCGACGCCCATTGCGGCGACCGCGCTTGCCCGCCGCCTGTTGGGCGACGCCATTGGCGCGAACATGGTCCTAACCGGCTTCGCCTACCAGTGCGGCCTCATCCCAGTGGCCGTTGCATCGATCGAAGCCGCGATCCGGCTGAATGGTGCGGCGGTGGACATGAACTTAGCGGCATTCCAGATCGGGCGGATCGCCGCGCATAACCCAGATATATTGGAAATGGACAAAAAAATCACGCGGAGCGCGGCGAACCTTGATGACATAGTAACAAAGCGTGCAGCGTTTCTTGGCGACTATCAAAACGCCGAATATGCGGGTCGCTATACGGCGTTCATATCGCAAATTCGGTCCGCTTCGGGTTCACCCGAACTGGTCGAAACCGTTGCGCAAAATCTGTTCCGCCTCATGGCCTATAAAGACGAGTACGAAGTAGCGCGTCTTCACCGAGACCAGACCGCACGGACTCGCATTCTTGACCAGTTCGAACACGGTGCGACGCTGACTTATCATCTCGCGCCACCACTTTTTTCCAAACGTGACCCCGTCACCGGCCATTTGCGTAAACGCCGCTTTGGCGCGTGGATGAGCACGGCCTTTGCCGTGCTGGCCCCGATGAAGCGACTTCGCGGCACGCCGCTCGACGTGTTCGGTTATTCGGCCGAACGTTGCACCGAACGTCAGTTGATCACGCAGTATAAGGATGCGGTCATCCGGGCGTTGGAGCGCGATGGCGTGGATCACGCGATAGTAGTTGCGAAATCCGCCAGCGATATACGCGGCTTCGGCCATGTGAAAGAGGCCAGCATCGCCCGTGCGCGCGCGGTCTGGGACACAACGGCATCAACCGAATTGGTTCCGGCGTGACGGTGATTTTTACCCGCCAAATGCCACTGCGCTTCGCCCACTGTGACCCGGCAGGGATTGCCTATTATCCCCGCTATTTCGAAATATGTGATGCCGTCATCGAGGATTGGACTGCCGAATGTTTCGGCGTGCCGCGTCAGGCGATGCACGGTGAAATGAAGCTCGGCATGCCGACGGTCGATCTCCACGCGCGGTTCAGCGCGCCAAGCCGGTTGGGTGATCGCCTCGATCTTCAACTGGTTGTCACGGGCGTCGGCCGGACTTCGGTCGACCTTGCGATCACGGTTGGCTGCAACGCTGAACCACGGTTCAGCGTAACCTACCGGCAAGTTCTCATGGCAATGGATACGGCGCGCGCAGTCCCGTGGCCCGAAGATTGGCGAACGAAATTGATGGCAGCACTTGCATGATCCGCGACACTTTCATCGAGGACCTCTTACCGCCGCCCGATGCGCAGCCTGAATTTCTGTTTGATCTCTCCGAGCTCCACTATCCCGAACGGTTGAACGCGGCAGCCGAATTGGTCGACTGTCATGTCGCGGCGGGGCGCGGTGATCAACTTGCAATCATCAATGATGTGGGCCGCTGGACCTACGCTGATCTAAAGCGCTTGTCGGACGCAATAGCTTACCTCCTTATCCACGACGAAGGGCTGATCCCGGGCAACCGCGTCCTGCTCCGCGGCCCCAATTGTGCCATGCTGTTTGCGGCATGGCTTGGGGTTTTGAAGGCAGGTGGTATTTCAGTGACGACAATGCCGATTCTGCGCGCGGGCGAAATCGCGACCATCATCGACCGCGCCGAGGTCACCCACGCGATCGTCGATGCGCGCTATCTCGCTGATTTTGAGACTGCTGCCGCACCGGTTCGCTCGGTTATGACGTATGATGGCGATGCAGGGACCAGTGCCCTTGAACAGCGAATCGCATTTGCCCCGCCCGATTTTGTCGCTGTGCTGACCGCGCGCGATGACGTGGCGCTCATCGCCTTCACGTCGGGTACCACGGGCAAACCAAAAGGTTGCGTCCATTATCATCGCGACATCCTTGCGGTTGCTGATACATTTGCTCGACACATCCTTAAACCTGAGTCCGGCGATCGATTTTGCAGCTCGGCACCAATCGCGTTCACGTTCGGCTTGGGTGCCTTGCTGATTTTCCCATTTCGCTTCGGCGCGACGTCGGTAACCGTCGAGGCTCCGAACCCGGCTGGACTGACCGACGCCATCGACCGGTTCGGCGTGACCACGTTGTTTACAGCGCCGACCGCTTACAAAGCGATCCTGGCAGCCAGTCCGCAAAACAAACTGGCATCGCTCAAGACATGCGTTTCGGCGGGCGAGCATCTTCCCGCTGCGACATGGCAGGCGTGGAGGGACGCGACCGGCATCTGCCTAATCGACGGTATTGGCGCCACCGAAATGATGCATATTTTTATTTCTGCATCGGGCGACTCCATCCGACCCGGATCGACTGGGCGCGCCGTCCCGGGATTTAAGGCCTGCATCCTCGATGCTGAAAATCGCCCGACCCACACGGGAACCGGACGTCTGGCAGTCAAAGGACCGACCGGCTGTCGCTATTTCGATGACGCCCGCCAAAGCGATTATGTAATCAACGGTTGGAACGTTACGGGCGACACTTTCCGCATCGATGAAGACGGCTATTTCTGGTATGTTGCCCGGTCCGACGACATGATCATTTCGTCGGGCTACAATATCGCTGCGCCCGAAGTCGAGAACGCGCTCTACAGCCACCCGGCAGTTGGCGAATGCGCAGTCGTTGGGGCCCTGTGCGCAGACCGCGGTATGGTGGTGAAGGCCTTTGTCGTTGTCGCTTCGGGGCACGTTGGATCCGCTGATCTCGCTGTTGATATACAAGACCATGTCAAACGCATGATCGCGCCCTACAAATATCCGCGCGCTATCGAATTTGTAACGGCGCTCCCTAAAACGGCAACCGGCAAGCTGCAACGTCATGTGCTTCGGGTAAAGCCAAACCGGTGATCGGGAAATGCGGGGTATATCCAAACAGGAAGGAACATAGCTTGCTGGGGCAAACGATATCTACCGACTTTGATCCATTTACGCAGCAGAGTATGAGGCGACAACCTACCAGCCTGATACGCTTTTGCCGAACGACTGCGTGTATACGATCAGTACTTCGTTAGAGAGATAAACCAAGGTCCGATTGTTCGACGTGTATAGCGTAACAAGGTTTGCAGGATTTATGTCAAAACGACCCCGCTTTGACGTTACCGAAACGGTCAAGGAACTCCGCGCGGTCTCTACGATGGGCGCTCTTGCACGCGCGCTTGAGTCGATCATTCCCAAGCTGGGCTTTCGCTATTTTGCGTTGATACACCACCTTCATCCCAAAGACTGGTCAAGAATGGCTATCTGCCTCCATAATTGTGAGCCAGATTGGCCGATCGCTTATGCGGGGCGCAAACTCTATCGCGGCGATCCGATCCTGCGTGCTTGCACGCTGACAAATGTCGGCTTCAAATGGGGCGAAATATCCTCGGTAATACCCACGACGGAGGCCCATCGCCATTATTTCGACCAGTTCTCTGAAGCTGGAATTGGCGACGGCATGACGATCCCTGCCCACATTCCAGGCGAGCCGCCTGGATCGTGCAACTTCGCGACAGCGAAGGGGCAGCCGTTTCCCGATCAAAGCTATATCTCAGCGCTTATTGTCGGTGCCTTCGCGTTTCAGGCTGCCCGCCGAATTGCAGGATTTGTAAAAGTGCGTCCACCCACTGAGATGCCGTTGACTGTGCGGCAACGAGATTGCCTTTTGTGGGCCATGCGCGGTAAAACCAATTGGGAGATTGGACAAATACTCGGGCTGAGCCGTGACACCGTTAGCCAGCACCTAGACATGGCACGCATTCGCTATGGAGTGACGAAGCGTTTGCAACTGGCCGTGCGGGCAATTTATATGGGCGAGATTTCGCTCGACGACGCGCTGTATTGATCCCTGAAGCGTCCCGGGTTTTCCGGAGGCTCCTATCTGTGAGAAGGAGCTACGATGACGACAAGGAACAAGTTTTCGCCTGAGGTCCGTGAACGGGCAGTCAGAATGGTTGGTGAGCACCGGGCCGATTACGGCTCGGAGTGGGCAGCAATGACCTCGATTGCGGCGAAGA
>JBBRKD010000002.1:0-19153 GCA_038218255.1 Hyphomicrobiales bacterium
CCACAAGATATTGACGGCGACGAGTGCGGCAAGCAACGGGTCGAGCCACAACCAGCCGGTCATGGAGACAAGTACGAGGCCGATGAGGACTGCGACCGACGTCCACACGTCGGTCATCATGTGGAACCCGTCAGCCACCAAGGCCGGCGACCGCCACGAACGGCCACGCGAGATGAGAAACCAGCCCCAGCCGGCATTGATCAGTGTCGCGACGAGGTTGATGGCGAGGCCTGTCGCCACATTATCGAGGTGGTGGGGGTTGCGCACGGCGTCGTAGGCTTCGGCCAGGATGAGAAGCGCCGCGACGACGATCAAGGCTCCTTCGAGGACGGCTGCGAAGTATTCGGCTTTGTGGTGGCCAAAGGGATGGTCGCTGTCGGCGGGTTTGCCGGATACGCGGATTGCGACGAGGGCTGCTGTGGCCGTCACGACGTTGACGATGCTTTCAAGCGCGTCGGAATAGAGCGCAGCACTGCCTGTGACCCAGAAGGCAGCATACTTTATGCCCATCACGACGAGCGCAATCACGATGCTGGCGGACGCCGCAAGGCTGATGGCGTCGTAGGTGTGAAACTTCGGTCGGGTCATGGCCGTCTCGTGACACATGGGGCCGCGCGTGACCAGAGCGGGGCGTGGCTTGAGTTGTGACCTGCGGCTTATCCACCGGGCAGAACCGCAGGCTGATTGCGCGCCAGGGGTCGAATCTGATGGCGCTGACGGAAACAAGACACGCTGTTTGGAAATCAGGCCATGGCAAACTTCACGACACACATCGCGGTAGGGACTGTCGTATCAGGCGCGTTGGCAACCTTGACGCTTGCGGCGAATGTCATCCCGCACGAAAGCCTCGTCGCGCTGACGCTGGCTGGCGTTTTGGGGTCGGTGTTGCCCGACATCGACTTGAAGGACAGCCGACCGAGCCGGGCGATGTTTGCTGGCCTTGGTATCTTATTCTCGTTTGTCGTGCTGTTCAGCTGCGCGGGAAAATATTCGATCGTCGAGCTTTGGATCATGTGGCTCGGCACGCTGGTCGGCATTCGGTATGGCGCGCACGCGATCTTTCATCGGATTGCCGTCCACCGCGGCATCTGGCATTCGCTGCTGGCGACCGTGTTCGTGACACTGCTCACCGCGCTGGCCTTTAAATACATCTTAGGTGAACCTGATGCGATCGCATGGCTCGGGGCCGGATTCATGGCGATCGGTTACCTCACGCATCTGACGCTCGACGAGATCTACTCGGTCGACGTCATGGATACGCGCTTAAAGGCGTCGTTTGGCACGGCCCTGAAATTGATTGACGTCCATAACTGGCAGCATTCGGCTGCGATGGCTGTCGCAACGGTCGGTCTGGCTGCGATTGCGCCGCCGCACCAAGATTTCTTTGCAGCGCTCACGGCCAAGAACCTGTGGGTCGGACTTGAGGCCAAACTGCTACCGCGCGACGCTTGGTTTGGGATCGTTCAGGTCAATCGCCACCTAGCGCAGACGTCACCTCAGACGCCTCCTCAAACGCCGCCGCCGGGTGTGGGCACGCTACCTGTTGGAGGGGCAGCCCCCGGTCAGGCCGCTGGGCCTGCAACATCGACCCAGGCCACCGGGCCGCTTGGCGGTGGTGCGCCATTGACCTCGGGCGGCCTTGCGCCACTGACCACCGGATCGCTACCCGCTCGTGCGCCGTTTAAGACAATTGCGGTTGATGGGGCGACCGCAGACAGTCCGGCTCGGTAAAACACCAATCTCCAGTCACACAGCCTGTTGGGCGCGCAGAGCGTCGGTCATGCAGCCACGCGCGTGACGCAACGCCGACCGGGGTCAGGCAACAGCCGTTCAGGTTGGGCGACGCGTCAGCTTCATTTGCCGATCCGGCTCCGCTGGAGCGGTTCGGTCGCAGTTTGTGGTTCGCGTGGGCGCTTGAGCCCTGCGAGATATGTCCGGATGAGATCGTCGAGCACGTCGGCCGAATTGGCGGCACTCACGTGGGTCAGCTTTTCGGCGGTCGCGAGGGAGGCGACGCCATGGACCATCGCCCACAGTCCGCGTGTCGCGAGTTTGGCACGGGCTGGATTGTTTAGACCGATGACGGGTATCAACGCCCGTTCGACGAGTTCAAGAACGGCATCGAGGCGGGACTGGAACGTGGTCGGGACTTTCCAGCCTGTCGGCATGTGATGCTCGAGCAAAAGATTCCACAGTCGCGGCTTTTGCTGGGTGAACGCGAGGTATGCGGTTGCGAGATCGCACACATGCTGGACAGGATCGGGAGAGGGCGGCACGGCGGCGAGTGCCAAGGCAAGCCTGTCGAGGAGCCGCTGCTCGATCGTCAGGATGATGTCGTCGAGATCTTGGAACACATTATAAAGCGTGCCGGGCGAATAGCCGATCGCACGCGCGATTTCGCGCGCTGACAGCCCCGAAAGGCCGTGGGTCTCGACCAACGACGTTGCAGCGTCGAGGATTAATTCCCTCAACTCGTCGGGTGTGTGACTAGACCGTCGACCCATGCGGTCCAAACGGCTTTCGCCGCCTCCATGTGCGCTCGTGAGCATAAGCTCACAAAAAACACTAGGACGCGCACGAACGATCTAGCAAGCCACTCGCCTTCAACGCCAGGGAATTACTCAATTTCCCCGGGCACTGATAGCCAACTTCAGGCGGCCGACAGGTCAGGCACGGTTGGCCGATCCACGGCTATTCCAGCGTCGATGTGCAGTTGCTCGTTGGGAATCCAACGCACAGATTGCGCGGCGCATGGCTCGACGTGCTGGTCCAGTTCATGGTGGTGCCGGTCATGCCGGGAACGCCGGTGTTGAACAGGGTGCGGTATGTGTAGCTCGCGTTGACGACGATGGTGCTTGTGCCGGGAGCCAACATGTTGGCTGGCAGTGGATACAATGTGCCAGCGACATAGGGTGACGTCGCCGTCAGCAGAGGATAGCTCCAATACACGTAGGTCTGGCCCGCCGGTCGGTTTAGCGGACCAGGGGGCGAACTTGCTGCCCGTACGGCCACGACCTGCAGTTGCAATGTCGCCAACGGGTTGGTGCCCCACACGGTGCGGACGGCATTTTCCATGCCGATCATTTTTGCCGGGTCCATGGAGTCTTCGCGCGCGATGAGGTCACTGACCATGGCCGTTACGAGGTGGAACTTGCGTGCGGTGATGACGGCGCGACTATACTCGATCGATCCGAGCATGGCGGCGAGCGCGATCGGTGCAATCAGCGCAAATTCGACGGCGGCGACGCCGCGCTTGTCGCGACCGAAGCGCTTGGCCAGTGCAATAGGGGAAAAGCCGTGATGTTTCATGGTGGACGCCTTGACTTACAACGCAATGGGACGACGCGCGTTTCCCCTACAGATAGGGCTCTGTCTGGAACGCCGACGACGACTGGATGAGCATCGAGCCGTCCGAAAACGAGCTGAGTTTCAGGTAGGGCAGCCATCGTGATGTCGTCCACCGATAGCAGGCCGTGATCAAAACCTTCTTGTCCTTTGCGCCGACAAAGGTCGTCAGCGAATCCGTACCTACACCTGTGCCGGGGGCAAGATTACCTCCCGACAGGCACGACTGCGTGACAACGGCACCCCAGTCGTTGGCGGATTGCAGCTGTAACGTGACGTTGCTGCAATCGACGTAAGTCGTGGCAGCGTTGCACACGAGGGTTTTGAACTGACTGACTGTCAATCCAGCTTTTTGCGCTTCGCCGGTGCGGACCAGGCGAGCCGCCGAATCAACGCCGCGATCAAGGCAATTGACCGAGTAATAGTACATGCCGGTATTGACGATGCCGAACACCATCATCAAGAACGGGGTGACAACCATGGCGAATTCGATAGCCGTGGCGCCAGATCGATCGCGGGCGAACGCGCACAATGTGCGGCCTTTTGGCTGTATCGAACGCGTTTGACGGCGGAAAACGGAAAGCACGACCAACACTCCACACTGAGACTTACCAGTGGGACGCTAGTCGTGCTTTATTAAATTTGTACAACCGAGGCCAGAAGCGCACCCAAAGACGGTTGATAAGCCCTTAATGATTGGGTCGGTAAAATTTTTTGAGGCTCAGGACGGTATGCTGTCAAGCTGACGACGGCCTGTTCATTGGCCGCCTTGTTCGCCGCCAGAACCGCCTTCGGAGGCTTTTGCCTTCTTTTCGTTCTGCTTGGCAATCTTCTCGAAATAGCTGCTGTCGTCTCCGATTGTCAGGTTGGGCTCGCAATTGGGCGTGCAGCTATAGGTCTGCCGCTCTGTCCCGCGATGGACGTTCACGATGCTGGCATCGCGCTCGACCGAAACCCGCTGATCTTGGATGATGTTGCGCTCGGCATCCAACGCGATGATGTTCGTTATGCCAAACGACTTCCCCGTCACGACAAGCAGGTTTCCGCCCTGAATGGCGACGTCGGCAATGCTTGGATTTCCAATGATGATTTCAGCGACCGGGCGTGGGAGCCGCAGCAGCTGCGACTGGTCATAGCGCACGATCAGGTCTGCGGCCCGGGCGTGCGAGACGTCGAGGGCAATGGTGGCGATCAGCGCAAAGCCGAGGACAAGCGTCGATTGGGACGCTGGGAATGGGCATGGTGCGAGTGGCAAGCGGATCATCACGGGTGCTCCAATGGCAGGTCGATCATCACCATTTGCAGCCAAGGGAGTTAAGAAACCACCAATGGCGCGTCCGTTGTGGGACGGTTGCCTCGAAAGCCAGCATCTTGCGTCCCAACGCCAATCCCAGTCGACAGCGTTCGGTGCCGACCTTGCGCTATGATGTAGAGACTATGAACTTGGTCGGCGGGCCGCCGTTTCAATGCCGCTCAAATGCCGATAGTATGGGGGCTTTGATCGAGATGTGTCGAAGCTCACGCCGGGCTAAAAAAGACACGGATCAGCGCATCAAACAATGCATTCTGGTCGATGAAACGCGACGTGATGAAGAGCCAATCTCTGCTTTTAACCGCTACTTAAGACCTGGCCGATATGTTCATAACAGTTCAGCGATGAGGCGGATGGCCCAGCGATGGACGGATGGGAATATAACAGTACAGTTTGGAGATTACCATGAACTCGATCGCTCGCTTTGCTAAAGACGAATCTGGCGCCACCGCCATCGAATACGGCCTGATCGCCCTCTTGATCTCGGTCGCCATCATCACGATCGTTCGCTCGGTCGGCGTCTCGCTCGTCAACGTCTTCACGTCGGTCAACACTGCACTCACGAAGTAAGTCTTGCCGATCGGCACGAACCAGCGCCGTTGTCTGCTCGCGCGGACAACGGCGATGTTTTGAGGGGCGCACACGGTCGTGCTGTCGCGTCTCCGCAGATATGTGATGGGGGCAGCTCATGCCGACGGGACTTCGAAATGCAGCTCGTGCATTCGCTGAAAATGAAGACGGCGCCACGGCGATTGAATACGCCATGATTGCGCTGATGATCAGTATTGTTATCGTGGGAGCAGTACGCAGCATCGGCGTAACTCTCGTGAATATCTTTACGCTCGTCAATAACGGGTTCGCCAAGTAAGTTAGAGCGGCCGCAACCAACTCAGAAGGGTCGGTCATGTTTGAATATCCGCTATTACTCGTCTTTCCGGCCGCAATGATCTTTGCTGCGGCATTCGACCTCTTCACAATGACGATCCCCAACAAGATTTCGCTCGCGCTGCTGGCCGCCTTTGTCATTGTGGCGCCGTTGTCGGGCTTGCCGCTTGAGGTCATCGGATACCACCTCCTCACCGGGTTCGGCGTTCTCGCCGCTGGCTTCTTCATGTTCACGCGCGGATGGATCGGCGGGGGCGACGCGAAGTTCTTAGCCGCTGCTGCCCTTTGGCTCGGGTTCGATAACCTGTTGAGTTTTGGGGTGACGGTCGGCTTGCTCGGTGGTGTGCTCTCGATTACGATCCTGGCCTACCGCCGCCTGGTGCCGGAAGGTTTGGTTGCTGCCGCGCCCTATTGGCTTGTGCGCCTGCACAGCAAGGACAGCGGCGTGCCGTATGGGCTTGCGATCGGGGCAGCAGCGCTTGTCATTTATCCCGATACCCGTTGGTACACGGCGCTCATCGGCTAAGCTGGCACCGGCTAAGCTGGCCGAACGACCTTCACTCTACAGCCTCTCAAACTCCGCAGTCGACTCGTCGGTCATCCGGCGTTTCGATAGCGGAGTTTCGCGCGTTTGGCGATACTTTTATAAGTTTGTGATATTTACAATTGATTGAGTAAAGAGTTGCAAACTTGAACGAGGTAAACCCGGAATTGGGGTTTTTAATCTTTGATAAAGTTCGTCGGGCTACGTTGGAATGACCGACGCCGACGACATCTGAAGCAGCGCTCAGTAGCGCTCATGCCACACAACAGGAACAGGATTGTATTTCCATGACCACCTTCCAGCGTTTTCTAAAAGACGAAAACGGCGCCACGGCCATTGAATATGGCCTGATTGCGCTTCTGATCTCGGTTGCCATCATCACGATCGTGCGCTCGGTCGGGGTGAGCCTCGTGAACGTGTTCACGCGTGTAAATACGGCGCTCGCCAAGTAAGACCATCGCTCACATCCGACCGGTTCAACGCCGACGCCCGCATGTAGCAGGTGTCGGCGTTGTCGTGCGTGGCGGCGTGGCAGCAGGTCTGCAAGCAGGCCGGTAAGGCCGGTTGGTGGTTGTGCCGCCCCGGCCGCCATCCATCCCAAAATGGCACAGCATTAACGGCCCATTATGCTTTGTGCGCCATTGTCGATCCCGAGAGACGGGGAAACCCGCCGGACGCAGGGGACATTTCGTGCGATGAAAACACGCCAGATTCAATTGATGGGTATTGCAGTCGCGTTGGGTGCTCTCCTGTTCATCGGTCTATTGACCATGTTCCGCAGCGGACCCCAAAAAGAAGTGAAGCTGGACGTCGTCAAGCTCGAAACGACGGAAGTTCTGGTCGCACGCACGGACATTGGTGTCGGCCAACTTGTGAACCAGGGCAATTTCCGTTGGCAGTCCTGGCCAAGCGACAACATCTCGCCGGGCTTCATTTCGCGCGCCAACAGCGGCGACCGCGCCATGCAGGACTTAACGGGAACGATTGCGCGTTCGCCGATCACCGCAGGCGAGCCGATCTCCACGCAAAAGCTGATCAAGGCTGGCCAAGGCGGTGTCCTGGCGGCCATCCTTCCCAAGGGCATGCGCGCGATCTCGACCCGAATCAAAGAAGAGACCGCTGCTGGCCGCCTCATTCTGCCCAATGATCGCGTGGATGTGATTTTGATCCGCCGCCTCCAGTCCAAAGACCGGGGTGAAACTTTCGTCAGCGATACAATGTTTCGCAACGTCCGAATTCTAGCGATCGGACAGCAGATCGAAACAAAAGACGGCAAGAAGACCGAAGGGTCGGCTGCGACCGCAACGCTTGAATTGACGCCGCGCCAGTCTGAGTTGCTGGCACTGGCCAATTCCATGGGTGAAA
This sequence comes from Hyphomicrobiales bacterium, assembly GCA_038218255.1. Classification (GTDB taxonomy): domain Bacteria; phylum Pseudomonadota; class Alphaproteobacteria; order Rhizobiales; family Hyphomicrobiaceae; genus JANXVY01. The sequence continues at coordinate 7,452 of JBBRKD010000002.1, forward strand.
TCAGCCTGACGCTGCGCCCGTTGGCTGACTTGGCTGCGGAAGGATCGCAACCCTCTGTTGACAATCCTCTCAATAAAGAACGGGGCAATTCGGTGAAGATGCTCCGATATGGCGTAAAATCTCGTGCGTATGGCGTGAACTGAGTAGGCAACTGACGTGGCAATTTGTCGAAAAAGGGTAACGACCATGCGAAAGACCCTCGAGCGGGCCATCGCGGCATTCTCACTGATCATACTGGCGTCGACGTCTTCTCTCGCGACCGCTGGTGAGCGCACGGCAGCCAAGGCTGCCCCGGTCGCGGCACGCGCGGACGCTGGCAACAACAGCTCCGTACTGACCATTCCACCCAACGCCCGCTTCCCGATGACGAAGCAAATCGGGCTTGGCGTCGGCAAATCACTGATGGTGCAGTTTCCAACGCCGTTGAAAGACGTGCTGGTTGCTGACCCGTTGCGCATGGATGCCGTCGTGCAATCCTCCAATCAGGTCTTTTTGATTGCAAAGTCGACCGGGTCGACGAATGCTTTCTTCTTCGACCAGAATGGCCAGCAGGTTCTCACGATCGAAGTGACGATCGGTGCTGACCTCGGCGGGCTTGAGAGCTTGCTGCGGCGCCTGCTGCCGGGCTCCAACATTACGATCGAGTCGGCTGGCAAGGCCCTGGTGCTGCTCGGCAATGTGCGCACGCCGATCGATAGCCAGCGCGCGTCCGACATCGCCCGCCAATTCGTCAAGTCGACGGGTGGCTCGACGTCAGGAGCATCGCCCTCGCAGACCGTTTCGGCCGCTGGCGGCGCGTCTGGTCCTAGCGGCGCTACGACGATCAACCTCGCCAGTGGGGCGTCTGGCAATGGCAGCGATCAGGGTGAGAAGGTCGACAAGCCGATCATCAATATGTTGTCGGTCGATGGCGAAGAGCAGGTGCAGCTTCGCGTTCACGTCGCTGAGGTCCAGCGTTCGGTCCTGAAGCAGCTCGGCATCAACCTTGGCGCCCAAATCAACGCGGGCAATTTCGCGACATCCTTTTTGACGGAGAACGCCCTGCCACTGACGGCTGCTGCGGGTCTTGGATCGCTCCCGATCCCAGGCATCGGTACGCTGCCGCTGGAAGCTGGCAAGCTCGCAAGCTGCGCAACGGCCGGCATTCTTTGCAACTACAATCCTGGACCGCAAACGGCCTACGGCGGCTCTGGCTTTAGCGGATCGACGAACCTGGGTGGCGGCAACCGGATCAGCCACGCACTGCAGGCGCTGGAGCGTGAAGGCCTGATCCGCACACTTGCCGAACCCAACTTGACCGCTGTTTCGGGTGAATCGGCGAAGTTTCTGGCGGGTGGCGAATATCCAATCCCGACGGTCGATTCCACTGGCAACGTGTCCGTCACCTACAAGGAATTCGGCGTAGGCGTCGCCTTCACCCCGATCGTCATGTCCGAAGGCCGGATCAGCCTCAAGATTGAAACCGAAGTCAGCGAACTGTCAACCGAAGGCTCAGTCACCCTGTCCAACCTCGTCATCCCGGCGCTGAGAAAGCGGCAGGCACGGTCGACGGTCGAACTCCCCTCGGGTGGCTCGATTGCACTGGCTGGCCTCATCTCCGACAAGGTCCGTCAGAACATCGACGGCTTCCCCGGGCTCAAGGATGTGCCCGTGCTCGGCACGCTCTTCCGTTCGCGTGATTTCATCAAGGAAGAGACCGAACTCGTCATCATTGTCACCCCCTATCTCGTACGTCCAACGTCGCGTCAAAACCTCTCGCTTCCCAACGACGGCCTCGCCGAAGCCTCCGATCTGAGGGCCAACCTGCTCGGCCATCTCAACCGGGTCTACGGCAAAACGTCGGCCCATCCGGTCGGGGACTTGAAGGGTGACTACGGCTTCATCGTGGATTGAGGCGCTCGATGCGCTGTGGAGAAGAGATCATGAAACATTCGTTCGTCATCAAAGCCTGCGTTGTGACATTTGTCGCGGTCTCGCTTGCTGGGTGCTCGCAGCAAGAGTTGACCACTCAGGGTCCGACGTTCTCGCTGGTCGATCCTGCACAGCGCCACCCTATTCTGGTGTCGCAGAAGCCGGCCAACCTCACGGTCCATGTGCCCAAGGGCTCATCGGGTCTATCCCCCAAGGCGCGGGCCGACGTGCTGGAATTTGCCAACAAGTCGCGGTCGAGCGATGCGGGCGACAGCCGCCTCGTCATCCTCGCCCCGAGTGGATCGGCCAACGAGATCGCAGCGATGCATGCGGTGCAGCAGGTGCGTGGTCTGTTGAGCGACAGCGGCTATCCCGACAGTTCGATTTCCGTCGAAGCATTCGATGCCGGCCACGAGGCCTCGCCTCCCGTGCGGGTGTCCTACATGCGCTATGTGGCCGAAGGGCCTGAGTGCGGGAACTGGCCGACGAACCTCGCCCACGAGCCCCACAACCTGCCGATGTCCAACATCGGTTGCGCCAACCAGCGCAATCTTGCCTCGATGATTGCAAACCCGGCCGATCTGCTCGGACCCCGAACCGTAACGCCGCGCTCGTCGGAACGTCGCGACGTGGTCTGGGACAAGTATCAAAAAGGCGAGACCACGGCGTCGGCTAAAAACGACGACAGCAGGGTTTCGACCAAAGGTAACAACTAAGTCTCATGACGAGGAACGCGCAAATGGCCCATCCTGCAGCGGCTGACGACCAGTATACCGAGAGCGAAGGCGCAGAAGTGGCCGCGTCTCACCTGCGCGCTCGACCGATCCCTCGCATCTCGATCCAGGCCTTCTGCGAAGACCAGCGTCTCGCAGATGTGCTCCAACACGCCGCCGAAGACCGGCGCCTGAGCAAGGCTCATGTGGCGATCCACATGGGTGGTGCGACGGCAGCGGTTGCCCACTATGCCGAGAGCCCGACGCCTAATCTCATTCTGATCGAAAGCACGTTGCACCGGAGTGAAATGCTCCGCGAGCTCGACCAACTGGCCGAGCACTGCGATGCAGGCACCAAGGTGCTCATGGTCGGGCGTGAGAACGACGTGATTTTGTATCGGGAACTTTTGAAGCGCGGCGTGAGCGAATACCTCGTGGCACCCGTTTCGACGTTGCAACTGATGGAAACAATCTCGGGGCTCTACAACAATCCCGATAGCGACCCCGTTGGCCATATTTACGCGTTCATCGGGGCCAAGGGCGGCGTTGGCTCGTCGACCGTTTGCCACAACGCGAGCTGGGCCCTGTCGGAAGCCTTGAAGAGCAACGTCGTCATCGCCGACCTCGATTTGGCCTTCGGTACGACGGGTCTCGATTTCAACCAGGATCCCGTGCAGGGCATCGCTGATGCGCTTGCAACGCCTGAGCGGCTCGACGAAGTGCTGCTCGACCGGCTGTTGACCAAGTGCTCCGAGCAACTGAGCATCTTCGCTGCCCCCGTTGTGCTCGACCGCGACTTTGATATTTCGCCCGATGCCTGCGACATGGTCCTCGACGTTGTGCGCCAATCGGTTCCCTACGTGACCGTTGATCTGCCGCACCACTGGTCGGCATGGTCAAAGCGTGTCCTGTTGCAGGCGGACGAAGTCATCATCACGGCGGAGCCCGATCTCGCGAATTTGCGCAACGCAAAGAACATGATCGACATGCTCAAGGTTGCCCGCAAAAACGACAGCCAACCCAAGCTGATCATCAATCGCGCCAACGTGCCAAAGCGCCCGGAAATTCCGATCAAGGAATTCGAGCAGAACGTCGGTTTGAAGGCGATGGCGGTGATCGATTTCGATATCGAAACCTTCGGGCAAGCCGCCAATAACGGACAGATGATCGAAGAAGTGAATGCGAAAGCCGCCGCCGCAATTGCTTTCAGATCGATCGCGATGGGCATCACCAATCGGCGCGAGATGAAAGTTGAAAAGCCCAAGTCGGCGTCGCGGTCTGCACTCGCGCCTCTGTTTGAAAAGCTGAGACTCAAACGCTGACGTGATGGGCGGGCCTTGCGACCCGCCCGACAAGGTAAATGAAACGGCTTATTCATCTGCCCGTGTTCTATTGAAAAACAGGCTTCAAAAGTAACGGGATCGGTGGGCTGTTGCCACGCTGTGTCTGTCGAAATGTCGGCTGAAAAGCAGTCTGAGGAGTGAGAAACGATGTTTGGACGGCGCACAGGTGAACCTACGGCTCCCAAATTGGCGGCACCTGCGGCCGGCGGGGCAGAGTCAGCACCAAAGACTGCCCCTGCGCCCATGAAGCAGGCGGCGGGACGAACGGCTGCGGCAACGGCTGCACCTGAAAAGCCGGTTCGGGTCGAGGCTCCCGAACCCAAGCGGCGTCATTCGGAAGAGTATTACGACGTCAAGACGACGGTCTTTAACGCCTTGATCGACACGATCGATCTGACGCAGCTCGCAAAGCTCGATGCAGCGGCTGCGCGCGAAGAAATTCGCGATATCGTCAGTGAAATCATCCAGATCAAAAACGTCGTGATGTCGATTGCCGAGCAAGAAGAACTGCTCGAAGACATCTGCAACGACGTGCTTGGCTATGGCCCGCTTGAGCCGCTACTCGCTCGCGACGACATCGCCGACATCATGGTCAACGGTTGCAATACGACGTTCATCGAAGTGAACGGCAAGGTTCAGCAGACGGGTGTGCGGTTCGCCGACAACCAGCAGCTGATGAACATCTGCCAGCGCATCGTGAGCCAGGTCGGCCGCCGCGTCGACGAATCGAGCCCGATCTGCGACGCCCGCTTGCCCGACGGATCACGCGTCAACGTCATTGCGCCGCCGCTCGCGATCGACGGGCCAGCACTCACCATTCGTAAGTTCAAGAAAGACCGGCTGAAACTTGAAAATCTCGTCAAGTTCGGTTCGATCAGCCCGGCGGCCAAGACGATCCTCGAGGTCATCGGCCGCGTGCGCTGCAACGTGTTGATCTCGGGCGGTACCGGCTCGGGCAAGACGACCCTGCTCAATTGCATGACCGGCTCGATCGACATGGAAGAGCGCATCATCACGTGCGAAGATTCCGCCGAACTCCAGCTCCAGCAGCCCCACGTCGTCCGTCTCGAAACGCGCCCGCCCAATCTTGAAGGCGAAGGCGAGATCAAGATGCGCGACCTGATCAAGAACTGCCTGCGTATGCGGCCTGAACGCATCATCGTCGGCGAAGTCCGCGGGCCTGAAGCCTTCGACCTTCTTCAGGCGATGAATACCGGTCACGATGGTTCGATGGGCACGCTGCACGCGAACTCGCCGCGCGAAGCCATCAGCCGTCTTGAAAGCATGATCATGATGGGTGGCTATGCGCTGCCGGTGAAGACCATCCGCGAGATGATCGCAGGCTCAGTTGATGTGATCATCCAGGCCTCTCGCTTGCGCGACGGCTCGCGCAAAATCACGCACATCACTGAAGTCTGTGGCATGGAAGGCGAAGTCATCACGCTGCAGAACATCATCGTCTACGAAATCACCGGCGAAGATGCCAACAGCAAGATCCTGGGCCGCCATCGGGCGACTGGAATTGCCCGCCCGCGTTTCTGGGATCGTGCCGAATATTACAAAGAAGAGGGTCGCCTCGCCGAAGCGTTGGCCGCCGCCGAAGCACGAGATGTGAACGGCAATCCCGTGGGTGATCACAATGCTTGACGCCGACAGCATCGATCTCATCCTGTACGGCCTGATCGCGCTTGCCATTACCGCAGGCGCCATGGCCTTGCTGTATCCCTACCTGATGAAAGAAAACGTCACCGACCGTATCCAGGTGGCGACGACGTCCACGTCCAAGAAGGTCGCAGCCCGCAGCGCGGCCGAAGTGTCGGCCAACCGCAAAAAGGCCGTGACCGAGACGCTGAAAGAAATCGATAGCCGCAAGAAGAAGTCGGAAAAGGTCACCCTGCGCACGAGGCTGCAGCAGGCCGGATTGCAAACCGATGCCAAGGGATACTACACGGCCAGCGCCTTGTTGGGTGTGGGCCTGGCGGTGGCCGTTTACTTTTCGCTGCCGGTTTCATTGGCTGGAATTGCTGGCGCGCTTGCCGGCGTTGCAGGGCTCGTCGGTGGCTTTGGACTGCCCGGGTGGATCTTGAACTTTCTGATCAAACGGCGTCAGGCGCGTTTCACGGCGAACCTCGCGAACGCCATCGATGTCGTGGTGCGCGGTGTCAAGACAGGCCTGCCGCTGAACGAGTGCCTTGGCATCATCGCACGTGAAAGCCCCGAACCGATCGCCAGTGAGTTTCGCGAAGTCGTCAGCCAACAGCGTCTGGGCGTGACGCTCGCAGAGGCTCTCGATCGGCTGGTCGCGCGGATGCCGCTGCCGGAAGTGAAGTTCTTGGCGATCGTGATTTCTATTCAGGCGAGCGCGGGTGGCAATTTGTCTGAAGCCTTAGGCAACCTTTCGCAGGTTTTGCGTGACCGCTTCGGCATGAAACTCAAGGTTAAGGCGCTGTCGTCTGAAGCGCTCGCGTCAGCTGGCGTGCTCGGTTCGATGCCGCCTGCTCTTGTGACGATGATCAGCATCACCTCGCCCGACTATCTGACGCCACTGTGGACCACCAAAACGGGAAATCTCTGCGTGATGGCCGGTCTGTTCTGGATGTCGTTGGGCATCTACATCATGCGCAAGATGATCAACTTCAAATACTGAGCTGTACATCCTGAGCCGCAACGACTGGGCCAGAAAGCCTGCCGCGACGCAAAGCCGGAGAACGACCGATGAGCGATTTTGTAACGACCGTCATGGGGCCTGAGTTTCTGGTCACCATTCTGGCTGCGGTCTGCTCATTTGCGACCGTCGTGACGTTCTTTCTGCCTTTTCTCCAGAAAGACCAGATCAACCAGCGTATGCGCATGATGGCGCTTGAACGCGACAAGCTGCGGACGGCACGCCTCGCTGAAATGGCGATCGCCGAGCGCAATGGCGCCAATAGCCGCCTTCGCCAAGCCCCGAAAGGCTATGTGCAGCAGATCGTCGACGGCCTCGATCTCAAAGCGAAGTTCGATAGTGAAGAGTTGCGCATGCGCCTCAAGAGCGCTGGCTATCGCGGCGAAGCGCCTGTGCTGACTTATATGGTGTTTCGCGTTGTCATTCCGCCGCTGATCTTCTTGTTCACGCTGTTCTGGCTTTTCTTCCTGGGCGACTTCAATTTGCCCCCGATGATCAACGTCGTGATCGCCATTGTCGTCGGCGTTCTCGGCTTCTACATGCCCAACGTCTTTATTCAGAACGTGGCCTCCAAGCGCCGGACGTCGATCGAACATGCCTTTCCCGACTGTCTCGACATGCTGCTGATCTGCGTCCAGTCTGGGATGTCGGTGGAAGCAGCGTTTGCGAAAGTTGCTCGAGAAGTGACGGTCCAATCGGTGGAACTCGCCGAAGAGCTGAGCCTCACCACGGCGGAACTGTCGTATCTCCCCGATCGTCGCCAAGCGTTTGAAAACCTCGCCAAGCGTACCAACCTCGAGGGTGTGAAATCGGTTTGTACCGCGCTCGTCCAGGCGGAGCGCTACGGCACGCCGGTCGGGCAGGCGCTGCGGGTGATGGCGAAGGAAAACCGCGATATCCGTATGTCGAAAGCCGAGCAGAAGGCGGCAGCCCTTCCGCCCAAACTGACGGTGCCAATGATCTTGTTCTTCCTCCCTGTGCTGTTCCTCGCCATTATGTCGCCGGCGCTGATCGTGACCTACAACATGCAGTGACGCGGCGGTGTTGAGCAGTGCGACTTGAATACGCCGTCGTCAGTCGCGAGATGTGAACGATGACGCAAGCGATGGCGACGACCCCGTGACAGGGGTCGTCGCCATTGTTTTTTCAAAGCGGTCCTCGTTGAACGCGGCAGCGTTGACATCGTGACATAACAAAGCCCGCAGTCGCCTGCGGGCTTTGTTATGGTGCTGGTCTTGCTGATTGGGGCGTTCTTGGTCAGCCGAGGCTTATCGCTCAGGGCGTCATGCCCTTGAGCGGGGGTTGTCCATCGCCTGGCGCAACGAGGGCAGGCCTTGCGGCAAAAGCGTCAGACGCGTTCGCCGAAGCCTTGACCACCGGTGCTGACTGCGCGGGCGACGCCTTCGCCGACCAACCGGCGTTGGGTTCAACCTTGACCATGCGTTTTAAGAAGTCGGCGTCGGCTGCGGCGTCGTCGGCGCGGGCATCCTGGCTCGCAACGCGGCGCCCCTCGTCGAACTTGCCTTGAAGCCCAAGCACGAGGGCAAGGTTCTGGCGCGATTTTGGCGAGCCGCCCGTTGCTTCGATCTTGCGCAGCATCTCTTCGGCTTTGGCGGCATCACCGCCCATGGCATAGGCCATCGCGAGGTTGTTCATGACGGAGGGCTGATCCTGGGAGAGTGTCAGCGCTTTTTCATACAAGGGGACAGCTTCGCGGAACTTACCTTCCTTGGCGAGCACCGTGCCGCGAGCCGAGATCACGCGCCAGTCTGGAGCGCTTGGATCATCAGCGATGGCGAGCATCGTCTTGGCGACGCTGATCTGATCGAGTTCGAGAGCAAGGCGACCGTATTCTGAAGCGAGCTTGCGATCACTGCCATGGAACACGGCAAGGTTTTGAATGATGGCCATCGCCTGTTGGCGTTCGCCCATGGCCTTCAGGTTTTTGGCAAAGCTCAGCCCAGCCTCAAGGTTCGTCGGGTGCTCTTTGTATTTCTTGCCCCAGTATTCGGTGGCTTTTTCGAGTTCGGTCTTGCCTTTGCCTGTGTCGGCGCTCCCAGCGTCCGCGACGTTGACCGGGGCCGTTTTGGGTTCAAGCAGGCTCGACTCCAGGCCGTCGCCGGTCTGCGCGCAGGCCCCCAGCATCAGACACGCGACAAGCGTTGCAAGGCTTGCACTGGTCTTCAACGACGTGAATGTGTCTGGCCGAGCCATGTGTCCGTCTCCCGAAAGAATCAAACGAACGCACACCCAATCCCTGGGCGCGATCTTTGCGGGACAGCCGTCAATAAAGCCTTAACCGGCGGCCTCTTTGGCCCAGGCGCGCATGACGGGCAGGGTCATCATGGCGTCCATATAGGCGCGGCAGGCGCCTGTTGTGCAGCCAAAGGCTGCCGGATCAAGGCCGTAGGTCACAAAACGGGAGACGACGGGCGCATACATGGCATCTGCCGCCGTGACGTCGCCGAACAGGAAGGGGCCTGCGTGTCCGAAGCGGGCCCGGCAGTCGCTCCACAGGGTCACGATCCGCGCGACGTCGGCTAAAATCGCGTTCGCGTCTAGCGGCGCAAGGCCGCGCGCGTTGAAGTCCATCGGGCAGTTCTGGCGCAGTGCCTGAAAGCCCGCATGCATTTCGGCAGACACCGAGCGGGCGAGGGCGCGCATGGCGATGTCCTTGGGCCAGATCGCAAGCTGCGGGTTGCGGTCGGCTAGGGTTTCGATGATGGCAAGACTGTCGCCGATGGTGAGGTTATCGATCAACAACACAGGGATTTTGCCCGACGGTGAATATCGGGCGATGTGCGTGGCGGTCTCGGGCGTTCGCAGCGCGATTTCGATTTCGTCGAAGGAAAGCCCGAAGTGCCGCATCACGAACCACGGCCTGAGCGACCACGAGGACCAGGCCTTGGTGCCGATGACGAGCTTGGGTTTGGTCATCGTTTGGCCTCCACTTGCGTCCACGGCAGGGTTCGTGTGTTGTCGGCTCGCGCTACTGTGGACAGCTCCACCTAACGTCGAGGACCACGCCTACACCATGACGACACGCGAGATCACGCCCATTTTGACCGCAGCCTCAGCCGTCTTTTGCGACGAGAGTGCAGCGATCCCCGTTCACCTCGTCACCATAGGTTCTGACGTGCCGGTGGACGGGGCTGCACGCCGCTTTCTTGAGAGCGCAGCGTTCACGTCGGCTGCCCGCAAACAGGCGGTGATCCCTGGTGCGGATGGGGCCATTGCGGGCGTGGCGCTTGGATGTGCGGCTGGAATGGCGGGGGAGCCGTGCGGGCCATCGGAATTGCTGCTCGGGCAACTCGCCCAGTCGCTGCCTGGGGGAACTTATACGCTGGCAGCGCCGACACGGGTTCCCGATCTGGCGGCATTGGCGTGGGGTCTGGGTGCCTATCGATTCCGGCGTTACAAGTCGGCGGCGAACGATCCAGCCCCAAGGTTCGTGTGGCCCGACGGCGCCGACCGCGCGCGCGTGCTCGCCGAAGTTGAGGCGGTGTGGCTCGGGCGAGATATGATCAATACGCCCGCCAACGACATGGGTCCGGACGATATCGAGAATGCGGTCCGCGAATTGGCACTACGGCACGGGGCGCATGTTTGCGTCATTGCGGGTGACGCGCTGCTTGCGGGCAACTTTCCCCTGATCCATGCGGTTGGGCGCGCGAGCCCGCGTGCGCCGCGCCTGATTGACCTCACCTGGGGGGCACCGGACGCCCGCAAGATCACATTGGTCGGCAAGGGTATCGTGTTCGACACCGGCGGGCTCGATATCAAATCCGCGTCGGGCATGCTGCTGATGAAGAAGGATATGGGCGGGGCTGCGAGTGCGTTGGCGCTTGGCCATATGATCATGGCGCAGAAGCTCCCCATCCGGCTGCGCATCCTGATCCCGGCGGCTGAGAATGCGATCAGCGGCGACGCGTTCCGCCCGAGCGACGTGATCAAGAGCCGCCTCGGCCCGACGGTTGAAATAGGGAATACGGATGCCGAGGGCCGTCTCGTGCTGGCCGACGCGCTGGCACTGGCAGACGAAGACGCGCCTGCCCGGCTGTTCACATTTGCCACGCTGACAGGGGCCGCGCGTGTGGCGCTTGGCCCGGATTTACCGGCGTTTTTTACCGACGATGAGCCGTTGGCAGCGTCGATCGTCGCACGCGGCCAGGCGATCGGCGATCCGGTGTGGCGAATGCCGTTCTGGTCTGGCTATGAACGCACTCTCGATAGCGACGTTGCCGATATGAACAACGTCTCGGAAAGCCCGTTCTCGGGTGCGATCACGGCAGCGCTGTTTTTGCGCCGGTTCGTCAAGTCGGCTCAAAGTTTTGCTCACTTCGATCTGTACGGATGGCGGCCGGCGCCCCGTCCGCTTGGCCCCAAGGGGGGCGAACCGCAGACCGCGCGGGCGGTGTTCGACCATTTGCGCTACGAGTTCGCCCCATGACGGCCGTGCCGCCACCGGTTCCAAAATCTGCGACTGCGCAACCATTGCCCGATCCGCGCCGCAACGCCTACCGCGCGGACTGCGCGGCCGAAAGCCTGCGTGGTCGCGTGCCAGCCGCCCGCTATGAGTTTGGGACGGTGGCGCAGATTGCACGCGCGGTGGTGCCGCTGCGGCGGACGCCGGACCCGTCGGCAGGGCTCGAGACGGAGGCGCTGTTTGGCGAAACGGTGCGAGTTTACGAGACCGCCAACGGCTGGTCGTGGGTGCAACTGGATGGCGACGGCTATGTCGGGTATGTGCCAGCCGAAACCCTGAGTGCCGCGGTGCGCCCTTCAACGCACCGGGTCAAAGCCATTGGCACATTTGTCTATGCCGCAGCCGACATCAAAGCGCCCCCGCTCATGCATTTGTCGCTCAACGCCGCGTTGGCGATCACCAGCAGCACCGACCGGTTCCATGAGCTTGCCAACGGCGGATATGTCGTCGCGCGCCACGTGATTGAGGCCGGTCGGTTCGACCGCGATTTCGTCGAGGTGGCGGAGAGACTGTTGGACACCCCTTATTTGTGGGGCGGACGCACGCGCATTGGCCTCGATTGCTCGGCGTTGGTGCAGATCTCG
>JBBRKD010000003.1:0-16708 GCA_038218255.1 Hyphomicrobiales bacterium
CGGTGGATGCGACGGCGATGCCAACAACGATCTCGGCACGCGCTGCCCAAGCCTGAGCACCTAAAAAGAAAGCCACGGCAGCGCAAGCTGCCGTGGCCGATATGGTCGAGTGACGGATCAACGTTGGCTCATTGCTCGATGTACGTGATCTTGCCGTCGGCACCCTTTTTCCAGGTGTACATCACGTAGTCGGGCCGGGTGATGTCGCCCTTGGCGTCATAGGAGATGTCGCCGATCACGGTCTTGTAGGCAGCGCCCTTTTTCATTTCAGCAGCGACGACCTTGGGATCGAGCGACTTCGATGCGGCGGCGGCCTGCGCGACGATCTCAAGTGCTGCGTAGGTGTAGAGCGTATAGCCAGCGGGCTTGTAGTTACGCTTCTCGAACTTCGCCAGAACGGCCTTTGATTCCGGGCGCTTCTGCGGATCGGGGGCGAACGTCATGAGCGTGCCCTCGGCGCCAGGACCGGCAACGGTTGCAAACTCATCTTCGGCAATGCCGTCGCCGCCCATCAGGACTGTGGTCAGCCCCTGGTCTTTCATCTGGCGGACAATCAGGCCGCCTTCGGTGAACAGGCCGCCCCAATACAGAACATCGGCACCCGACGCCTTAATCTTGGAGACGAGCGCTGCGAAATCCTTTTCGCCAACATTCACGCCTTCATAGATCACTTCGGTGACGCCAGCCGCGTTCATGGCTTTCTTGGTCTCGTCCGCCAGACCCTTGCCATACGTTGTCTTGTCGTGGACGATCGCGATCTTCTTGCCCTTCATTTTTTCGGCGATGTACTTGCCCGCCACGCCACCCTGTTGGTCGTCACGGCCGCAGGTGCGGAAGATGTTCCACAGGCCGCGCTCGGTGATCTTGGGGTTCGTCGAGCCCGGCGTAATCTGGAGGATGCCGTTCTCGGCGTGGACTTCAGACGATGGCATCGTCACGGCGGAATTGAACGCGCCGAGCACGAACTTCACGCCTTCGCCTGCGAACTTGTTGGCAACCGAGACGCCTTGGGCTGGCTGGGACGCGTCGTCGCCGAACACGAGTTCGATCTTTTGACCGTTGAGGCCACCCTTGGCGTTCAGGTCTTCGGCGGCCTGCTCGGCTCCGTTCTTCAACTGGGCACCAAACGCTGCGTTCGGGCCGGTGAGGGGCGCAATCACGCCGACTTTGATCTGGGCTTGGGCGGCTGTGGCCGCGCTCAGTGCGGCTGTCAGAAACAGGCCGGATAGCCAGCGTTTTGTCATCTCGGTAACCCCGGTTGTCGACTGAAAATCAGAGGCCCGCACTCGTGGTGCAGGCCAGAAACAAATAGCGCAATTCCAAGCGCTGTCATCCGCTAAGTCGCGTCGTCGTCTTTGGTCTATCGGATGGCGCGCGGTCGACACCATTCGTGGCTTTATCGAGGCATTTGATCGGGTTTTGTGCCGTTTGCTCGATTCCTCAGCAGCGAGGGGAACCTGTCTGCGCGCGGCGCAGTTCTGGGTTCAGGCCCCCATGACTGAAGGAGATCATCATGCGATCAGGAAACATTTCTTTGAGTACGGTCGCCATTGCAGCGATCCTCGCGCTGTCGCAGGCCGAAGCGGCCGTGGCGCAGACGCCGCCGACGCCACCGCCGGCCGCGATGCAGAGGGACAGCACCGTTGATCAAGCCGGTGATAAAACTGGCGACAAGACGGGCGGCAGAGGCGGTGCAGTAACCGTCAGCCCCGGCACGACAGGTGCCATGGACAAGGCCGTCGGCGGGTTGGCCACCAGTGCGGACGACGTCAAAGCCCAAACCGAGGGTCGGCCCACGGCGGCTGAGGCTGGGAAGGGTGCCAAGCCCGAACAGTCGGTAGATCCCGGCGCCCCCGTCGTCGCTCAGTCTCCCGGCACGGTTGGCGCCGCTCCCGGCACAACCCCGCCAGCTGCGGCACCGAAAAAATGATCCTTTGCTTGGAGGGGAATCAGCCCCCCTCCAAGTAAGCCGCCCGGACGAGTGGGTTGGCTAGGAGTTCGTTGCCTTTGCCGGACAATGTGATGCGGCCGTTGACCATCACATAGCCCCGGTCGGCGAGGCGGAGCGCGTGAAACGCATTCTGCTCGACGAGGAAAACAGTCAGCTTTTCGCGCGCGTTGATCTCGCGGATGGCGTCGAAAATTTGCTTCACGATCAGCGGGGCCAAGCCCAACGACGGCTCGTCCAGCAGTAGGAGCTTGGGGCGGCTCATGAGAGCCCGCGCAATGGCCAGCATCTGCTGTTCGCCGCCCGATAGCGTGCCGGCCCGCTGGGCGATGCGTTCGCCGAGCCTTGGGAAAAGCGCGGTCATGCGGGGCAGGTCCTCGTCAAAGTGGGCGAGGTTGTCGATCGCTGCCCCCATCTGGAGGTTTTCGAGCACCGTCATGCGCGGGAACACGCGGCGGCCTTCGGGCGATTGGGCGATGCGCAGGCGTGCGATCTCGTGCGTTGGGAGTTTGGTGATGTCGCGGCCTTCGAACGTGATCGAGCCCGCATTCGCGCGCGGGTTGCCAAAGATCGTCATCATGAGGGTGGATTTGCCAGCCCCGTTCGCCCCGATCAGGGTGACGATCTCGCCAACGTTCACGTCAAGGTCGACGCCCTTGAGCGCTGCGATGTTGCCGTAAGCCGTTTCGACGCCGCGCAGCTTTAGGAGGGGCGTCGTCAGGAGGGGCGTTATCATGGCGCGCCTGCAACGCCGGTGTGTGGGGCAGGGACGGGTAGCTCGGGGGCCTCTATCTCGGGGGCTTCGTCGTCGACGCCGAGATAGGCGTTGATAACCCTGGGGTCGGCGCGGACGTGGGCTGGCGTGCCGTCTGAAATGCGGCGGCCGTATTCGAGCACGACGACGTGGTCTGAAATCTCCATCACGACAGACATGTCGTGTTCGATGAGCAGAATTGCCGTGTCGTGGCGGTCTCGGATCACGCGGAGGAACGCGTTCAGCTCGGCGCTTTCCTTGGGGTTCAGGCCAGCAGCTGGTTCATCGAGGCAGAGCAGCACGGGCTGCGTGCACATGGCGCGTGCGATCTCGAGCCGTCGCTGGTCGCCATAGGGGAGGTCGCCAGCTGGGTCGTCGGCGCGTGGCGTCAGGCCGATCAAATCGAGCCAGGCGACGGCGCGGTCGACAGCTTCACGTTCCGCCGCCTTGTAGGATGAGGCGCCCAGTAGCCCCAATAGCGAGTAGCCCGATGCGGCCATCAGCTGCTGGTGCTGGGCGACCATCAGGTTTTCCAGCACCGTCATGCCGGAGAACAGGCGGATATTCTGGAACGTGCGGGCGACATGGGCGCGGCTTGCGATTTTGTGATCGACAAGCCGGTCGAGGTCGATCGGCGGCTTGTCGCGCGCCGCATTCAGGCGGATGCGGCCGCTGGTCGGTTTATAAAAGCCGGTGATGCAATTGAACACGGTGGTCTTGCCAGCCCCATTGGGGCCGATCAGGGCCGTGATCTCGGATCGACCAGCCGTGAAAGACAAATCGTCGACGGCGGTGAGGCCGCCAAAGCGCATGCCAAGGTGCTCGACTTCCAGCAGGGGATCGGTCCGCCATCGCTCCATCAACCTTGGCCTTCTTTGATGTGGGAGGCCGACACGGTCTTGCGTTCCTTCAGGAAGATTGACGGTTCGCGGGTCGAGACGAGGCCGCGAGGGCGCCAGATCATAAGTGAGACCATGGCGAGGCCGAACAGCAGCATGCGATATTGGGTCGGGTCGAAATCGTTGCCGAAGATGGCTTTCAGCCAATTGAGTTCGCGCAGCAGTTCGGTGCCACCGATCATGACGATGCCTGCGATCGCAACGCCCGTCAGCGATCCCATGCCGCCCAGCACGACGATGGCGAGGACGGTCGCGCTTTCCATGAACTCGAACGATTTCGGATTGATGAAGCCTTGCCGGGCGGCGAAAAATGCTCCGGCCATGCCGCCAAAGCTTGCTCCGATGGCAAACGCCGACAACTTAGTTTTGACCGTATCGATGCCAAGCGCGCGGCAAGCGATCTCATCTTCGCGCAATGCCTCCCATGCCCGGCCGACGGGGAGCTGGCGCAGTCGGTTGGCGACCCAGGCCGTGAGGAGCGCGAGTGCGAGGATCACATAATAAAGGAAGATCGCGCGGTAAATGGTCGGTGACTGGGTGAGACCGAACGTCTGAGCAAATGTCGCCTCGGGGCCGCTCGTTGCGAAGGGGATGCCGAAAAACGTGATGCGGGGGGCCTTGAGGCCGGCATAGCCGTTGGTCACATCCGACCAGTTGACGAGCACAAGCCGGATCATCTCGCCGAACGCGAGCGTCACGATCGCGAGATAATCGCCGCGCAGCCGCAACACAGGCGCACCCAGCAAGATGCCCCAAAGTGCTGCAAACAAGGCCGAGATCGGGAGGCAAATCCAGAACGCATAGGGCATGAGCCCGGGGGAAACGGCTGGGATCACGTGCAGAGCGATCAGGGTATAGGTATACGCGCCGACGGCTGCAAAGGCGATGAAACCCAGATCGAGGAGGCCAGCGAGGCCAACGACGATGCTCAAGCCCCAGGCGAGCGTCACGTAGATGAGGATCTGAACGCCGAAATTATCCACCCATTTGATCGCGCCCGACCATCCAACCAAGGCAACGATCAAGGCTGGATAGAGCACGAGGGCCGCCAGACCCGCGCGCGGGACGTAGGGGGCAAGCGAAGCCAAGGTTTGTGCGCGGGCGCCAGACGCTGCGCCCCCCGCGGCACCTGACGCGGAT
This sequence comes from Hyphomicrobiales bacterium, assembly GCA_038218255.1. Lineage (GTDB taxonomy): Bacteria > Pseudomonadota > Alphaproteobacteria > Rhizobiales > Hyphomicrobiaceae > JANXVY01. Next base: position 4,742 of record JBBRKD010000003.1, read on the forward strand.
AACCGGCGGCGCGCGTTGAGGGCGGCGAGACCTGAGATTGCGAGGCTGCCGAAGAAAGCTGCCAGCACGAGCTGGAACGTCAATTCCCAGCGGGGCAACAGAATGAGCGCGCTGCTCGGTCCTGGTTTTGCCAGATAGGCGACAATAGGGACACACAGAACCGCAACGACGGCTGCCGTGACCGCTGCCGTTTTGAGCGCAATACTTACGGGCGATAGGGTTTGGTCGGCCGGTTTGATCACGCCCTCGCCCATCGCCTTCAGACCTTTTCGACGTCAGGTCGGCCGAGCAGACCCGACGGGCGAACCACGAGCGTACCGGCGAGAACCGCAAAGGCCACCACGTCCTTGTAGTCGCCCGACACGTAGGCGCCCCAAAGCGCTTCCACGAGGCCGATCACGAGGCCCCCGAGCACGGCGCCTGGCAGTGAGCCGATCCCACCCAGGACGGCCGCCGAGAACGCCTTGATGCCGGGCACGAACCCGTCGGCATAGTTCACGCTGCCATACAACACGAGATAAAGGCAGGCGGCGACGGCTGCGAGCGCTGCCCCAATCGCAAACGTGATCTGGATCGTGCGGTCGACGTCAATCCCTAGCAAGGCTGCCATCTTGCGGTCCTGCTCGCACGCCCGCTGCGCTCGCCCGAGCGGCGTTTTGGCGACGATGTACCAGAACACCGCCAAGAGGACTGCCGTCGTCACGACGATCAGGATTTGCTTGTACGACAGCGTGACCGTGCCCGCACTGTCGGCCCCCAGAACCACGATCTGGTTGAGCATGGGGGGTACGGATTTGTTGTTTGGTCCCTGGACCACCTGGACAAAGTTCGACAGGAAAATTGACATGCCGATGGCCGAAATCAGAGGCGCCAAGCGAAACGAGCCGCGCAGAGGCCGATAGGCAATGCGCTCGATCACAATGTTCCAGAACGCGGTCAGCGCCATAGCTCCGAACATGACGAGGACGAGCGTCAGGGCAATATGGTCGACGCCCAGGATTTGGGTGAAGAGCAGGTACAACATCAGCGCGATGAAGGTCGCAAGCATGAACACGTCGCCGTGGGCGAAGTTGACCATGCCGATGATGCCAAACACCATCGTATAGCCGATGGCGATCAGGCCGTAGATCGCGCCGAGCGTGACGCCGTTAATGAGCTGCTGGGCCAGATAACTGATCGACATGGCGCGCGTCCCGTAACTTTTGGCTCACGATTGGGCTGAACGTTTGGGTCGGGTGTGTTGAAGGTGATGGCTAAAGGACGTTGTGCGACCCGTCACAGAACGGCGCGTCGTCGGTGGTTTTGCAACCGCACAGATTATAGGTGCCCGGCGTCGGCACGGTGAAGCGAAGCGGGTTCAGCCCGGTGTCCTTATGGCTGCCGTCACAGAACGGCTGCTTCTGCGAGCGACCGCACGTGCAGAAGAAGTAGGGCTTGTCTGCGACAAGCTCGACTTGATAGGGGCCCTTCTGGGCGACGACTGCGTCCTCAGCCATAGGTTTTATGTGTCCCAGATCTCCGCATTATCCTCAATCGGTAACGACTTCGTGAGGGTCAGACAAGCCCCGCTGACGGCCCGCCGACATCGACCAGGGCAATCTAGCGCGCGTTGGGGGCGACGCGATCGAGGAACGCCGTGAACGCTGCCCAGTTTTCGGCGGCCCCGCTGGCGTTGGAGTCCTTGCGCAAGGTCGAGGCGCCATGCAAGCCGCTCGACGGTACATGCTGGATTTTGATCGCCGATGCCGCAGCGGCCAGGATGTCTCTGGCAGCGCTGACTTCAGACGAGCTTGTGCTCGACGTGACATAGATCGGCGCCGTCAGCTTCGCCGCCTCTTTTTTTACGCTCGCGCCGCTGAGATATTCGCCAGGCGAGAATGCGGCGATGCCACCCACATCGCCTGGATGACGGGCCGCCAACAAGAACACGAGTGCTGCCGAATAGCTCGACCCCACCACGATGATAGGCCGTGCGGCTTTGAGACGAACAGCTTCCGCAAGCGTGGCTTCGAGGTCTGGCAGGGCTGCGATGTATCCCGGATCGCGACCCAATTTGCGCGCCGTTTCGTTGCTCTGGCCAAACTGCGAGCCGCCTGAGCGTTGATCGATGGTGATCACGCGAAAGCCGAGCGCTGTGAAAGACGGGACGAGCGGGTCATATTCATGCCTGTTCGATCCGGCCATGTGGAACAGGAGCAGCGTGCCGCGCGGCGCGCCCTGGGCTTGGCTGTTGTCGCCAAAGACGGTGACGCCGTCTGAGGTCGTCAGCTCCAGGCCGCCGGCGATGGCAACGGTCGTCGTGAGCGTCGCCAGAGCCGCACATGCTGCCACGCAGAGACCCTTCGCGCGGGTGAACCCAAACAATCGCTCGATCATGGTGTGTGTCCTGTTGACCGCAGATCAATGCCGCTCTGGAGGTGTGCCGTGGTGCGCTTCCAGGCACAAGCCAAAATCAAGTTCGTGAGGCGCGGAGCGATGCACCAGCACGACTAACGATCGATGCCGTCTGTCAGCGAGGCGCGGCTGTTTATCCGGCGGGCGCGAACATGACCGTCTCGGTCATGGTTTTTCCGCCGTCGTCTGTCCAGGTACACGCGAGTTTGCCGGGGCCGGTGACGCGCATGGGAAACGACACATAGGGATTGGCCGAGGTTCCCGACCCGAACGTCGCTCGGAAAACTTCGGTGCCCTCGAAGGTGGCAACGAACGCATTGATGATGTTGCGGGGGATTGTTGTGCCGTCCGCGTCACGCCGATTGCCGGTTTCCATCATGTGGGTAATGACGGTCTTCACCTCGACGACGTCGCCGATTTTTGCGCCGTCGGGAAACTTGATGCGTGGTCTGCTCATGCTCATGGGGTTGTTCCACAGCTCTGTGTCATCCAGCCCCACAGCCGCCGACTGTGACCTTTACGGTCGTGAGGCCGGTCACAAGTGACCCGTCTGCCAGTTCAGCGATCGCAACGACGTCCTGCGTACGGGCAAGCCTCAGGCGGCCACTGATCGTCGCGCGGCCAGAGGCTGGTGAAAAGTAGAAGGTGCCGATGAGGGCCTGCGGATTTGCGGTCGATAGGATCGAGAGCCAGCGGACATTATCTTGCGGCGTCATGGGGCTGTCCACGGCGACCGTGAAGGGCACCATGTTGCCGTTTTCGGCCAAGTCGGGCAGGTCGAGCTTGACGCGGGTGGCCACGGGTTTGCGGTCACCCGTCAGTTTGCTCAGAGCTTCGAGATACTGCGGCGTGTGGGGCGCTGCCGCATCTTCGGCTGCGCGGGCCGCCGTTTTCGGCCACAGTCCGAGCGCAATCAATCCTGCTGACGCTCTGAGTAGATGTCGGCGGGTCAAGCGCCACGATGGGTTGGTCGTCGTGTCGTCCATGGGCGGGTCCGAAACTACGGGAGCTGCGTTTGTAACGTGTCAACGGGTTGTGGGTCGCTGTGGATCGTGTGCGGGCGTCACCGTCCCTTCGGCGAACGCTATCATATGAGATTGGCTTTTGCCGTGTCTGCACGGTATCAGCCTTGCGACGCTTTTGAACATCAACACGGTTACGCCGTGCGCGGGAAACGGTGAGACGCGTGATGCCACCCAAACATGACGACAACCAGACGGCATTGGCCATCTCGCGCCGTGCCATCGCTGCAGGGCTTGGGGCTGCGGTGCTTGGGGCCGCAGGGCTTGGGGCTCGAGGGCTGCCGCTATCGGTAGTGTGGCTGCTGCCATCGACGGCCGCCGCCGATATGTCCGCGCTGGCGCTGATCATGGTCGATGACCCAAACTGCTCATATTGCCGCAAGTTCGATGCCGAGATCGGCAAGGGGTATCCGCGCTCGCGGTATGCTGCAGCGGCGCCGTTGGTGCGTATCCGGCGCAAAAGCCCAGAATTGAAGGCATACAATCCCGTTATCTACACGCCAACGTTTCTACTCGTCCGCCGGGATCAGGAATTGGGCCGGATTACAGGGTATCCAGGCGTTGAGTATTTCTTTGCAGAGCTTGACGGTCTGCTCGCCCAGGCCGGCGTCGCGCCGGGCATAGCGCCTGCCGTGACGCCGCCGCAGCGTGGCACCGCGCGCACGTAACGACACAAAAAGGAACGGTCCGGGTCACACGGGCCGCATGGGGAGTACGCTCACGATGACGAACTTATCACGCCGCGCATTCGGCCAAGCGATGACGGCTGCCGGTGTTGCGGGATGGACTGGACTTGCCATGCCAGCGATTGCAGCCCCGCTTTCGGGCGCCCGCATCGTCATCATTGGCGGGGGGCCGGGCGGCGCCACGGTTGCCGTTCAGCTTAAGAGGGCCGCACCCGATCTGCAGGTGACGCTCATCGATTCTCGCTCGGTCTACCCGACGTGCTTTTATTCCAACTTGTACCTGGGAGGCTTCCGGACATTTGCGTCGCTTGTCCAGTCCTACGATGGGCTGCGGGCGCTGGGTATCACGGTTCTGGCCGAGACGGCGACCGACATCGACACCGACAAGAAACTGGTCAAGTTCGGCAAGGGGCGGCCACTCGCGTACGATCGCCTCGTGCTGTCGCCAGGGATCGCGCTCAAATACGAGACCATTGAGGGCTATTCGGAAGCGGCCGCCGAGATCATGCCGCATGCGTGGCGGGCGGGTCCGCAGACGCAGCTTCTCAAGCGACAGCTGGCTGCGATGCCCAACGGCGGCACCGTGGTGCTGACCGCCCCCGCGCTCCCCTATCGTTGCCCTCCAGCGCCCTATGAGCGGGCTTGCATGATCGCGCATTATCTCAAGACGAAGAAGCCACGGTCGAAAATCATCCTGCTTGATGCCAAGCGCAGCTTTATCAAGCAGGCATCCTTCGAAGAGGCGTATGCCACGCTTTACAAGGGGCGCATCGAACTCGCACTCAGCAACGAGATCGACGACAACACGATCGTGCGCGTCAATGCTGAGACGCGAGAAGTCATCACGAAATCGGGCCGCAAGATCATCGCCGATGTCGCAAACATTGTGCCGGCCCAGCGGGCAGGCGACATCGCGAAAGCTGCTGGCGTGACAGACGGCGATTGGTGCCCGGTCAACCTCGACACCTTCCGCTCGTCCAAAGTTGCCGATGTTTACGTGTTGGGCGATGCGGCGATCGCTGCCGACATGCCCAAGTCAGCGTTTTCGGCCAACAGCCAGGCGAAGGTGGTCGCAGCCGACATTCTCGCCGAGGTGGCTGGCAAGGAGCGGTTTCCGGCACGCTATCGCAACACCTGCTGGTCGATGCTCGGGCCCGACAATAGCGTCAAGATCGGCGCGAACTATACGCCCGGCGTCAATAAAGACGGCAAGCCTGCGATGGTTGCGAACGGCGCGTTCGTATCGGGCCCTGGGGAAACCGCCGACGTGCGTCGCGCGACCTTCCAAGAAAGCGCCGCGTGGTATCAGGCCATTACCCAAGAGGCGTTCGCGACCGACGCAAAGCCAGCCCCATCCGCAGAACCCGAGCCCAAGCGGCGTCGTAGGGGATAGTTGTGCCGGGAGTCGTGACGCCTGCGGCGTTTCACGGCTTGGGGAGCGTCGCAAGGTAGGCCGATACGGCGGCCGTTTGAGTTGCGTCGAGCGAGCGGGCAACGGAGACCATGGTTGCGTTGGCAGGCGAGCCGTCTTCGCGCGTTCCAAAAGCGTACGCGCGCAGCAGGGCTGCGATCTCGTCGGCCGGGCGGCCCGCGATGGTTGGAATGACAGCCTTCACGACAGCGCCGCTCTTCGCGGCTCCGCCCGTTGATGCGACTCCGCTCGTCGCAGCAGCACCGCTCTTTGAAGCAGCTTCGCTCTTTGATGCCGCTTCGCTCTTTGATGCAGCTTCGCTCTTTGATGCAGCTCCGCTCTTTGATGCAGCTCCGCCGTGACACGCCGTACATTCGGTCGCGAGATGGCGGCCGAGTGACAGGCTGGGTTGCTCTGCGGCAGGCGCTGGGATGGGCGACACCACAGCCCCAACGGTGATTGCCCACAGGGCGAAAGCGCACAGGCGAGTTTTCGAGTGCATTGAAACCGGATACGTCATGCGTACACCGATACCAGCTGCGGGGTGTGGCGGGCAAAGGGCTCGTGCTATCGTTGGCAATTTATTTTTGGGGCGCGCGGACGCATGGGCCTGGCGGAACAACAACTGGATGCGGCGCGCGCGCTGATTGCGGAGGCGGCGCGCTCGCTCGATCTCAACGCTTCGGTGCAGCTCTGGGACGGGTCGCGCCTCCCGCTGGGTGGCAACGTCACCGGGCCCTTCACGATCCACATTGCGCACCCTGGCGTGATCGGCGGTCTGCTGCGCTGGCCGACGCTCGACAATGTCATCCGCCGCTACGTCGAAAAGGATATCGACTTTTCAGGCGGGACGCTGATCGACTTTGGCGAACAGCTCAATCGCGGCGGGCGCAGTGTGCGCGGGCGCGATCTGCGGCCGTTGCAACTCATGGGGCGGTTGCGTCCATTTCTGTTCGCACGCGGGGGAACGCTCAGTGATGATCAGGGGTTTGCCGGTGATGCGCTCGGGCGCAAGGCTTCGACGCGCAACAACGAAGCCTACGTGCGCTTCCACTACGATCTGTCGAACGAATTCTACGCGCTCTTCCTCGACCCCGAGATGGTCTATTCGTGCGGGTACTTCACGGACTGGCAGAACGGGATTGCAGCCGCGCAGCGCGACAAGATCGACATGATCTGCCGCAAGCTGCGCCTCAAGCCCGGCGATCGGCTGCTCGACATCGGCTGTGGCTGGGGCGGTCTCGTGTGTCACGCGGCACGCACCTACGGCGTGACCGCTGTTGGCATCACGCTGTCGGAAGAGCAGCTCGATTTTGCGCGCGACAAGGTCAAGGCTGCCGGGCTCAGCGACAAGGTCACGCTTGAATTCACCGACTATGCGGCGGTCACCGGGTCGTTCGATAAAATCGCATCGATAGGCATGTACGAGCATATCGGGATCAAGAACATTCCAGCCTACATGCGCAAAGTGCGCTCGCTGCTCGCCGACGACGGCGTGTTTCTTAATCACGCGATCTCGCGGCGCGCGCCAAAGCCTGGATTTTTCAAGCGCGGAATGCGGCCTGAGCAGAAGGCGATCGCAAAATACATCTTTCCAGGCGGGGAACTCGACGACATCGGCCACACCGTCAGTGCGATGGAGCGGTCGGGCTTTGAGGTCGCCGACGTTGAGGCTTGGCGGGAACACTATGCGCGCACGTGCAAACTCTGGTGCGAAAAGCTGACGGCGGAAAAGGAGAAAGCCATCGCGTTGGTGGGTGAGGAAAAATATCGCATCTGGGTTGCCTATCTGGCTGGCGTTTCGCTTGCCTTCTCGCGCGGCACGCTGCGCATCTATCAGACGCTTGCCACCAAAAGCCCAAAAGGCCGGTCTCCGTTGCCGCCAACGCGGGCCGACCTCTATCGGGCGTAGTCTCCTACCCTCGCCTGAGAGCGTCTTTGTCGACGGCACCGAACGGCGTCAACGGAAGCGATTGTGCGAAATCGATGCCGCTTGGCAGTTCGATCCGCGAAACCCGGCTTTCCAAATGCGCCATCAGATCGCGTTCGGTGACGACGGCAGCCCGCCTCAAGACCACGGTCGCCCTCGGGGTCTGGTCGTGGGCTGCGCTTGATACGCCGTGAACCGCGGCATCGCGCACGCCAGGGTGCTCTTTAAGGGCCGCTTCGATCCGGCGCGGGAAAATGAGATAGCCGCGCGCGACGATCAAATCATCGACGGCGTCGGCGACAAACAGCCGACCGTTGCCATCGAGGCTGCCGAGATCGCCCGTGCGCAGGGCATTGCCGAGATACCTGTTGGCGCGAGAGGACACCTGTTCTGGGGCCGGGATATGAGGGCCGCTCACGCACAGTTCGCCGCGTTCGCCGCATGAAACCTCGCGGGCAAGGTCAGCACCGTCTCGGACGCTCACGCGGGAGAGCGGCAGCGCCCTTGCGGCAGACATGGGCGCTCCCTCCGACGCATCGGTGATGGCGAGGACCGTTCCAACGACCGGCAACAAGAGAAGATCAAGGACGGGCGCTGCGGTCGCTTTGGCGAGGTCTGCGCGCAAGGTTGGAGAGGCTTGTCCCGCAACGACCAGGATGAGGCGGACGGCTGAGAGCAACTTGCGGGCCTTCACGCTGTCGGCGGTGAGGTGGGCAAGATGCACGGGGGCTGCGATCAGCACGGTTGGATCTCGGCGGTGGATGGCGTCGGCGACCGCGTGCGGCGTGGTGTCGGGCAGCACGATCAGTTCGGCGGAGGCTGCAAGCGAAAGGCCTAGCGGCACGGCGAGCGTGAGGGGATGATAGAGCGGCAACGCCGATAAAATCCGCGCATCCTGCGCGCGTAAGGCCTGGATCAACGGCTGTAGCTGTTCCGTCAGCTGGGCCGTCGTGGCGGCAAGATTTTCGAGCGTCAGATGTGCGGTTTCGGTCACGCCGCCATCGCGCATGGTGTGGAGGCGGATGGTACCAGACAGCGGAGGGGCTGCGGTCGGTGCGGTTTTGGCATCCGCGCGCGCCCTATCGCGGCGCAGATCGCGCTCCAGGACGTGTCGCGTCGCGGACGGCGGGGGCGCGCGGGCCAGCAGGTGGGCGTGGAAGACCCTCAGGTTGAGACCCGCGAGCCGCGAAACCATCGCGGTGTAGGACACGACAAAAACGGTGGGCACGGCTGCGCGTTGGGCCGTTTCCAACGCGCGCGTGTGGAGCGGGTCAAGGTCGGCGGTGATCAAAAGATCGACGGGATGCTTGGTCAGGCAGGCAGCGATTGATGCAACCGGCGCGTCGGGATCGAAGGGAACCAGCGTCGCCCCGAGCGAGAGGGCTGCGAGGGCGTAGATCACTGTCGCTGGAGACGGCGGGAGCATCAAGGCAATGGCGCTGCCGGGTGCAGCACCAAGGTGGGCGAGGTCGGCGGTCGCGGTCGCAACGGCGGCTGCGAATCGGCCGGCCCTCGTCGTGCGGCCCCGGAATGACAGCACGGTGGTCTGAGGTTTTGATAACGCCCCTGCGATAGCTGCCTGCATGAGCACAACCCCGGCCGCAGCGTCGCTGGCCGTTCCCTCATGAACGCGTGGCATGTGACTAGATGTCATGGCTTGTCATGGGATGAGCAAATTTAAGGGGCTGATGTCGTCCGTTTGCAAGACGATGAGCAAAATCGGCAGTAGCGATGATCGCGCCGCATGCACGCATCACGGGCAAACCCCATGAGCGGCGCGGCGTCGGTTGGATTTGAGACAGGCGCTTGCGCGATGATGGCGACGACAAGGCCGTCGAGGGCGGCGGCTTATAGTGTTAAACACTCGGCAGCAGTGGGGGCAGCAGTGGGGCAGCACTGGTGGCAAAACTGGGCAATCTGGACTTGACCCCCGTTAACGGTTATGTGACGCGCATGCTTGTAGTTCATACAGCTGTGGACTAATTGGACTTCACTATCAATGAACTCGTCCACAGCCGTGGCCGAGACCGGAGAGCGCAATGGACGACGTGTCTACAAAGGTTGTCGAGATCCTCAAAAAGCACATGAAAGAGCCGAGGGACGACATCACGGCGTCCACAGCCCTGACCGACCTGAAAATCGAGTCGCTTGATCTCGCGATGATCGTATTCGATATCGAAGACACGTTCTCGATTGAAATCCCCTACAACGCGAACGAAGACGTCGAAGACTTCAAGACCGTCGGCTCGGTTGTCGAACGGGTCAAGTCCTTGATGGCTGGCGGCGCCACGGCTAAGGCCTGAACCAGCGCCCGCAGCCTTTGTTTGCTGGCTTTCTGAGTGGTTTTCGCAGCGGCTTATCGTGGTGCTCTCGGGGTTGCATTCTCAGGGGGGCTTTCTCAGGGGTACATTCTCAGGGGATCATTGCAACCCCGACCGACGCAGACACGGTTGTCCAGCGCTGCATCCGACACTCCGCTCTCATACTGAGAAAGCGCTGATTTCTTTCAACGATAGTGGCAGCGGCCCCTTTTTTTTACAGGACGTGAACGACGATGGACCATCGTAACGGTGCGCGGCGCGTGGTCGTAACGGGCATGGGCGTCGTCACGCCGATCGGCCTCACCGTTCCCGACTTCTGGGCGAGCATCAAGGCGTCCAAGTGCGGTGTCACCGTGCTCGAAAACCTGCCGCAGGAAGACCTCGACGATCTCAAGATCAAGATCGCGGCCCAAATCAAAGATTTCGAGCCCAAGGCGCGCCTGCGCCATTGGAAGCGTGACAAAATCATCATGCATTCCGACCGCTATTCGCACTTTGCGGCAGCTGCGGCCTCCGAAGCGATCGCACAGTCGGGCCTCAAGACACCGTTTGAAAACGGGTCGCGGACGGCCTGCATCATCGGTTCGGGTGCGGGCGGATTGACGACGTTTGAAAAAGCCTACCGGGATCTGTTCATCCTGAAGAAAAAGGCGACGCATCCGCTGACCTTGATCCGCATCATCGGGTCGTCCGCGTCTGCCCACGTCGGCATTGAGTACGGCGTCAAGGGTCCGACGTTTGCAACCTGCTCGGCGTGTGCGACGGCTGCCCACGCGATCGGGATCGCGCGCGACTATATCAAGTCGGGGCTCGTCGACATCGCGATTGCAGGCGCCTCCGAAGCCGTCATCAGCTATGGCACGATGAAGGCGTGGCAGGCGCTCCACGTGCTGTCGCCCGAAGGATGCTTCCCGTTTGCCAAAAAGCGCAATGGTACGGTGCTTGGCGAGGGGGCCGGCATTCTCGTGCTTGAAAGCTACGAACACGCCAAGGCGCGCGGCGCGACCATCCTGGCTGAAATCTGCGGGTTCGGCATGACGTCGGATGCCGACGACATGGTCAACCCCGACATCTCGGGGCCGCGCAATGCCATGAAGCTCGCGCTCGAAGATGCAGGCCTCAAGCCCGAAGATATCGATTATCTGAGCGCCCACGGCACAGCGACCGCGCTGAACGATCGCAACGAAACGAATGCGATCAAGGACTTGTTTGGAGCCCACGCCTACAAGTTGCCGGTGTCGTCGACGAAGTCGATGCATGGTCATCCGCTCGGGGCTGGCGGGGGCATCGAGGCGGTTGCCTGTATCAAGGCAATGGAAGAAGGCTGGATGCCGCCAACCGTCGGGCTCGATGAAGCTGATCCCGATTGCGATCTCGACTACATCCCCAATGTTGGTCGCCACAAGGCGCTCAACTACACCATGTCGAACTCGTTTGCCTTCGGTGGATTGAATGCCGTGTTGGTGTTTGGCCGCCCGCCGGCCTGAGCGGCGAGGCCGTCAGCTCTTGGGCGAACGGTTCGGGGTTGGGCCACGATTTGCTTCGCAAGCAGGGCGACGACCCTGCGACCCGTTCGGGAGCACAGCTCCCGGCCCTCAGTTTTTTGGTCATAAGGTGTTAGGCGGTTCAACCGTCCGCTCGGCAAAAAGCTGTGGCACGCGCGCGGCGATGAGGCTGGCGAGATCATCGAGCGGATTCGTCGTGATCGGCGTGACGTTGCGCAGCGCGTCCCTGAGTGCTGCTGCCGTCGCGGTTGCCAATGGCAGGGTCACCAACCAACCGTTCTGAGCCAAATAGGCCCGGTAGCCCTGCTCCATTGGCGGCAGTAACGCGAGGGCTGGCGTCAGGGCGACCGTTGGCCGCTGCGCCCAGATGGCTTCGGAAATCATCGAGCTTGAATCGACCGTGACGGCGATCGCAGACGATGCGGCGAACAGGCTTGCCAGCGTGCCGGGGCCTGCGGTGCGGACGTCCATGAACGTGATCTGAGGGCAGCGATTGGCCAGTGCGGCAATGCGGTTGCTGACCGATTCGGGTGTCCGTCTAGAATTTGCGATGATCCAGCCAGCCGACGTTACAGGCGTTGCTGTGATCAAGGCCAACAACTGGTCCCAATCGGTCAGCGTGTAGCGAACCGTGCCACTATCCCCGCCGATCAGAAGTCCCGTCTTTTGAGGCGTGAGGGTCGCTTCAGGCAACGTCC
>JBBRKD010000004.1:0-16196 GCA_038218255.1 Hyphomicrobiales bacterium
GAACGAGCCGTGGCCGCAATCATGCTGGATGATGAAAAGACGGACGAGGATGCCGCCCGCTGGCAGTGACAGCAGCAACGTCAGCCAATAGTGATGCTGGACGGTTGCAAACATCATTCCGATGACGACGGCGAATACCGCCAATGTCGAGCCGAGCTGCCAATATGCCATCAGCGGAATTGCGCCACGGTAGGCGGCGCAGTGCACGGCGAGCCGACGTGCTTGATCCTTCAAGTCTCGTGCTGACGGTGCGGCGTGCGTGAAGTCGCAGGACCCAGTTGCGCGAAGCGCGGTCGAGGCTGATGACACGTTGATTCGTCCCTGTACGGTTCCCACCCTGCGCGGGTAACATATTCGCATACGGGCGGCGAGGGTGGATGGAGAAAAAACTCTCGGAGTGCCCTGGCTGCACACGTCCTGCGTACGACGCGTGCTCAACCCTTGACGGTGATCTTGAGCTTTGTCGGCCGTCGTCAGGCATGAAAACGGGGCCGCCATTGGCAGCCCCGTCTATCGTGTCAAACGATCGTTTGGATCTGTGGGATCAATGCTGGCCCCAGAGTTCCACGGTCGCCATACCCTTGCCGCGGGCGTCCTTGTCGATGAAGCGCGACCGATAGCGGGCCTGGACTTCCTTGATCGTACGCGTGCCGCCCTTGAGGTCGATGGGACCGTAGGTGCTGCCAGCTTCGATCTTGGCCTTGACCGGGATAACGTCTTCCTGGCCGCTGGCATAGATCACGCGGAGTTCGTTCAAGGTGATTGACCGATCCTTGACGGTGACGCGGAGCTTCTTGAACCCGCCTTCGTTCTTGCCGACGGGGATCACGTCCTTGTCGAAGCCGATGAAGCCAGCCGTCTGGGCACCGAGCAGCACCCAGCCCTGGTTGAACTTGCGGCCTTCACCGTTTGGACCGAGCCAGCCTTCGGAATACTGACCGAGGACTTCGACGCGGGCCTGACCCTTGAAGCTCGGCCTCGAGCGATAGACCATCTGGACTTCTTTGATAAAGCGGTCGCCCTTGAGGTTGAACCACTGCGTGCGCTTGTCCTTGGCGACGTCAGCATTGACGACGAGGTCTTCGGATTCACCATTCGCATAGACGATCTTCAGTTCCTTGATGAAGATGTCGTTGTCGAGAACGCGGAGGCGCACCTTGTCGAACTTGCCGATTTCTGCGCCGACACGGATGACGTCGCGGTCGACGCCGAAGCCGACATATTGCGAGCCAAACAGCACATCGCCGAATTCGGTGACGGTGCCGACGGGTGTGGCGGAGGGGGCAGACTTGGTTGTCTGCGTTGCGATGGGGCCCGTCGATGCGGGCTTCTCGGCAGTGCCGCTGGGGCGCTTAGCCTTCGCGCCGTCGCTGGTCTGGAGACCATAGACGTCCAGTGTTGTCTTGGCGCCTTTCTGCGGCACGATCGACAGTGTGAGCTGATCGACGAAGCGGTCTTCCGACGACGGATTGATTTCCCTGGTCCGCTCACCTTCGTTTAGAACGATCTTGCGGTCTTCGTTGTGTACGGCACCGTTGCCATAGAGAACCTGGACCCGCGACAGCGTGATGTCGCCGTCCTTGGCCACAAGGCGGAGCCCACGATACTTGCCGTTCGTCTTGGAGAGGTCGATCGAGTCGCGATCCTTTGACGAATCCACCGTGTAGGTGCCGATTTTTACTAGGTTGCCATCGGACTTCTGGGCCTGGGCAGCCGAGAAAAATCCTGTGGCAGCCATGGCGAGGCTCGCCATCACCAGCCTACGAAACATATCTTTACTCCCCTGATTTACGGTACCGATGTCGCGTGATGCACTTAGTCTTCTACTGTACCGTCATTGTAAAAAAAAGGCCGGACGGACCCGTTTCGCTGGCCGTTCTATGGTGTGGTGATGCGGGACTGCCACACTTTCTTTACTCAACGCGCTCCGTCGACAGGCTGGTTGGATAGCTGTTCGTGGCTGAACGCCACATGAGCGATGCTCGCATCTGAGCCCAACTTCAAACTTCGTTAGCTCGAACGCGCTACCGTTGATCAACGCCGGTTAAGGCGCATGGATCGGCAGAGCAGCTGGGACAGTGGGCAGGGCTGGGACGGTCAGCAAGGCTGGCCGATGCCGCTGCACCTGCGGTGCGGAACTGAGCGCGGTCGCAGTGTTGTCGGCGGGAACAAAGATGTTTGGACTGAACTTTCAAAACCAGGTGAACGCGGTCGGCGGCATCGCCATTCTGATCCTCGGGGGATACTTCGCGTTTGAGGCTTCCAAATCGCGCGACGCCAAGCCGTGCAGTTCGAGGTTTCGTGCCTCGACGCTGATGTCGCTGAATGCTGCCAATGGTCAACCGCTCGCAGCCGCTGAGTTACAAGCGCGGGCGGGCTTTACCGAGCGCGGCATGATCGAGAAAGCATCCGTTCGGCAAGGTGCGAACGCTCCCTCCAAGCATGTGCTGGATGTGCGGGTGGGTGGGCCTGCATCCAACGATACGGGCATCGGATTTGCGTGGTCGCCGTCCCAGTTCGGGGCGGCCGAGACGGCGTGTCTTGTCTATGATGTCTACGTTCCAGCCGATTTCGATTACGCCAGTGGCGGCGTCCTGCCGGGACTGCAAGGCCAGTTGCTCGCGACGATTCCTGGGGGGACACCTGGGGGTCAGACCGGGTTTTCCGCTCGCATGACGTGGGACAACGCCGGAACGCTGGGCGTCGAGACGGTGACAGCGGATGGTGCTCCCAACGGGCATGATTTGTCCGAGGGCCGCCATAAAACCGCAGGATCTGCGGTCCAGCGCGGACGCTGGACGCAGATCGAGCAGGAAGTCGTGCTCAATGCGGACAAGGCGCACGATGGCGTGCTGCGCGTCTGGGTGGACGGTCGTCTGACGCTGGAGAAGACGGCCATGACCTGGCGGACGGAGCCCAATCTTCGGCTCAGCGGCATGCTTGGCGACGTCGGTTATTCTGCGGTCGAGACTGCGGCGCCGAAAAAAGCAACCGTAATTAGCGTTTCGCAGCCGAAGCTGTCTTGGCAATGAACCTGGGCCAATGAAACCGGGGCAATGAAACCGGGGCAGAAAACCCTCAAGCGTGGTTGCGTCACAGACTGGGCCCAGTTCTGCCGCAATTTGCAAGATTTTTGCATAACACTTGTTTAATTCTGATTGCAATCAGGCACGAGATGCCGTTTAATCAACTTACGACGTGGCGACGTCCCCCGTCCCCTCGCTCAGAGTGCCACGTCGTTCGGCCCGCGGTTGCCCCCCAACCGCGGGTTTTTTGCGTCAAAAAATGCTTGTCGATGGCGCTTGGTGTTAGTGGGACGCGGCGCTGCGCGCTGCAAACAGAGCGCCGGTCAGGCTCTCGGCAAAATCCCGTCGCTCATCATCGGATAAGAACCGCGCGAAATGGAACTGCTCGCCGTGCGAGGCGAGCCAGAGTTCATTGCGGCCATCAGGTTGTTCAGACAGCCTTACGCGCAGCCAGTAAGGATTGAACTCGAACGTCTCGCGACTGCCGGAGGGATGGACCCGCGTGAGCGTCAACATCGCAGGCGTCAACTCGATGGTTTCACCGGCGCGGCCAGCGCGATAGTTCGATTTGAAGGCCCAGTAGATCAACGCGACGTCGAGGCCGCAGAACCCGAGGACGGGCCAGGCGCCGATGGAAAAAAACACGCCTCCGACGACGAGATTGATCACGATCACAATCCCCATCAAAACCGTGAAGCCGGTCGGCGAAAGCGATCGGTGGGCGATCAGCTCAAACCGGAAACTGCCGGAGCGATGGTTTGCCACCGCGACGCGTGCACGGCTCATGCCTAGTTCTCGGGCGAGACCACGGCCGACGATTTCACGGCCTTGCGCCTCAGCGTTCTTGTCGTCCATCACTCTTGAGCCTTCATTCTGCCAGCGCCCAGGTTACGATGCCGCCAGTCAAATCGATCAAGAAGCCCTCACAGCCGCGCAATGGTGCGACCAAAGCGCGCCGCAAACGCAAGGCACCCCGGTTTCCGGCCGACCAGGCTGCAGAGATTTTCAAGCGGTTCAGCCTCGCGATGCCCGAACCCAAGGGCGAATTGGAGCACGTCAACGCGTTCACGCTGCTGGTTGCCGTGGTGCTGTCGGCGCAGGCAACCGACGCTGGCGTCAACAAAGCCACCCGGGCGCTGTTTGCCATCGCGGACACACCGCTCGCCATGCTCGCGCTCGGAGAGGACTTGGTGCGAGCTTATATTCAGACGATCGGGCTGTATCGCAACAAAGCGAAGAACGTGATCGCGCTTTCGCAGCAGCTGATCGACAGCCACGGCGGCGAGGTGCCCGACGACATCGACGCGCTAACGGCGCTGCCGGGCGTTGGGCGCAAGACGGCGAACGTCGTTCTCAACATGGCGTTTGGGCACGCCACGATGGCGGTCGATACGCATGTGTTCCGGGTGGCAAACCGGGTTGGGCTATCCAAGGGCAAAACGCCGGATGCGGTTGAGGCCGACGTGATGCCGTTGGTGCCGGCCGAGCACGGGCTTCACGCGCACCATTGGCTGATCCTGCACGGGCGCTATTTGTGCAAAGCGCGCAAGCCCGAATGCTGGCGGTGCGAAATTGCCGACCTGTGCCGGTTCAAGACCAAAACGCCCGCGCCAGAGGTTACCTGACCCGGCGGGGATTGAGGTACAGATCGTGCTCCTGGCGTTCGAGCTTGGGATCAAGGCGGCCGCTTGCCAACTCGGTGTGGAGGCTGCGGATGTGGCGGCGCGCGCCGGAATTGAAGATGATCACCGCGCAGAACAGCTTCATCACCGCAAGCAACCGCTTGTCGTGGACGCCGGTTTTCACCCGGCCATGCCAGCGCCCACCGAGCGTCAGCACTGAACCGTCGAGATCGCCGACGCGGTTGCCTTGCTGGTCATACAGCGAATAATCGCCGCCAACGGCCAGCATGTCGCGGCGGAAGCGGTAAAACACCGGGCGGCCCTCGTGCATAATGAAGAACGAGAAGTTCTCCATCTGCCAGGGGTACTGCTTTGCTGAACGCTCCAGGTAGATCATGAAGTCGTCGTCATTGGTGTTGATCGAATAGCTGGTGACGGGGAACCCGCGCGCGCCAACCGTCTGCTGCAGCGAGCGGCCGACCATCAGGTCCATGGTGGCGCGCCAGCCGAGCTCGCCAGTGAACAGCTTCACGACTAGCCGCTTGTCCATGCTGTTGGCTGGCTTCTTCCAAAGCTCTTCGCGAAAGCCCAAAAGCCCCGTGCGTGTGCCGTTCTCGGTGACCTCGGCGAAGATATCCATGTCGGATGTAAACTGGCGGCTTTTGGCGCGGTTGCGGCTGTTCTTGTAGAAGCCGAACTCGGTGAAGTTGAAGTCCGTGATCCAGACGGAGACGTCAAAGCTCAACCATTCGGCGGCAACCTTCGCCGCGCGGGCGGATTTGGCCCTGGTTGCTGGCGGCGTTGCCGGCGCGGTTTGTGCCTCGACGCGCGCCTCGCGGGCGGCATCGGCTGCGGCAGGATTGGCGGTCGTGGCCATGGGGATCTCCGGGCAAGGCGCGAATCAGTTGCTACGAAATTATCAGAGCGCGCGTCCGGCGTGTCGTTTGGAGCCTAAGTCAACGGTGGATAGGTGGGGGGCAAACGAAAAGAGCCGCCCGGTGAGGGGCGGCTCTCTAGGTGTGTCAGGCTTTGCGAGCGATCAGAAGTTGATCAGAGCGCCGAGCTTGAAGAGCTGTGCATCTTCGAAGCCAGGCTTGCCAGCAACACCGTTGCAGACGCTACCCGGTGTGCCGCCAGCGCGGCAGCTGAAGTCGGCTTCATAGTGGCGGTAGTTCATGAAGAGTGCCATTGCGGCGGCGTCAATTTCTTGAACAAGACCGAAGCCAAACTGCGTGAGCGTCGAGCCGGTGACCCCGTTCAGGAACAGTGCGTTCGAGAACTTGTCGCTGTTTTCGCCGTACTCGCCGTAAAGGACCGTATGGCCCAGCGGGCTCCACTTCTGGCGGATACCAGCCTTCAGGTAGTAGCTTTCAGCGTCTTTCTGCTGCTGACCGGCGAACGTTGCGCCCGTCCGATCGTTGTAGTCTTTGCCGTAGGCACCGTAGACGAAGAGGCCGGTCGGCACGTGCTGGATGTAGGCACCAGCTTGAACAGCCGCCGACTGCTTGCCACCGCGAAGCTTCTCGGCAAGTTCCTTAGCGCCCGCACCGTTATCGTCGGTGTTCTCATAGTATCCAATGGCGGCGGCGAGCTTCACGCCGTTGAATTCGCCAGCGTAACGGCCAGCCAATGCCCAGGTGTCGTCTTCACCCCACGATGCCGAACCGGAGAACCCGGCAAACGTTGGCGTGTCGTAGCGCACGTTGTTGTTGGGGACGCCATCGCAGTCGATGCCGAGGCCGACGCCGTCACCGTTGAAGCTCTGGCAGGTTGCCAACGAACCCCAGTTGCTAACCTGCACGCCCGAGCCCTTGCGGCGGAGCGCGAAGCCATTGATGTCGTACATGATGTAGTTTGCGAACACGAGCGAGCCCGAGCCGTCCGGCAGGAGGGCAACGTTATCGGCCGCCGACGATTGCGTGCCGAGCGAGAGCTTGCCGAGGCTGTTCGACTTCAGATACCAGAACGACTGGATCACGGCCAAGCCGCGACCTGCGTTATCAGCGTTCGCGTTGACGGCAAGGTTTTCATTGCTGACGACTTCGACGTGCAGCACGTAGCCAGCCGACACATCCTGGTTGATGTTGGCCGAACCCGTGAGCTTGAAGTTCGAGTTCAGCGTCGAGCCGAGGTCGGACACATAGGCGTTGCTTTCGACGCCATCATCCCAGAACGACACCTGCTGGGAGACCCAGCCGGAGATCGTGAGCGAAACCTTGCGGTTGCCTTTGCGGGCGGTCGTGGCTTCGAGTTCGGCGATGCGCTCTTCGAGGTCGGCGCAGCAATTGCCGCCCACGCCGAGGTCTGCTGCGTTGGCTGTGGTCATGCCACCGGCCAGAACGCCTGCGGCCAAGAGGGCCGTGAGGCTCAGATTCTTCATGTACAGTCTCCCGTCTGCTTTGGAACGTTGGATGAGCGGACGCGAGACAAAACGAGGTACAAAACCGCCGTGAACTTAGTGGTTGGTAGGTCGTGATCGAATACCTGCGACTTGCGAGTGATTCGCGGTTTGTTTCAACATCACGCACAGAGTCTGTGTATGACTGAGGCGGCACATGTGGTGCATTTGCCACAAAAACGGGCAGAGGATCGCTTGTCCCCCGGTGTCAGGCGCGGCTGCCGAAGATCGCCGAGCCGACACGGACATGCGTTGCGCCAAACTGGAGCGCGGTCTCGTAGTCGCCACTCATGCCCATGCTGAGCCCATCAAGCCCCAGCTCGCGGGCGAGCTTGGCCAGGAACGCGAAGTGGACGGCTGGCTCTTCCTCGACCGGGGGAATGCACATCAGGCCTGCAATCGGTAGTTTTAACGCTTCACGGCAATGGGTGACGAAGGCCGCCGTCTCCTGCGGGGCAATGCCCGCTTTCTGGGCTTCGAGGCCGGTGTTGACCTGGACAAAGAGTTCGAGCGCCTTGCCTTGGCGGGCCATTTCGGCGGCGATGGCCTGGGCGATCTTGGGGCGGTCGATGGTGTGGATCGCGTCAAAAAGGGCAACCGCGTCGGCGGTTTTGTTGGATTGCAGCGGGCCAATCAGGTGGAGCTTGATGCCAGGAAATTCAGACCGGAGCGCTGGCCATTTGCCCTGGGCCTCTTGGACACGGTTTTCGCCGAACGCGCGGTGGCCATGGGTCAACACCGGCCGGATGGCGTCGGCGTCGTAGGTTTTGGACACCGCGATCAGGTGCGCGCGTGCGGGATCGCGGCCGTGCGACTGGCAAACGGCGGCCATGCGGGAAGCGATGGCGTCGAGGCGGGAGACAGGCGTATCGGGTGTCATCGCAGGGTCTCGCAGTCCGTCATGGTTCGGGGGCTTGGCTTGACCCGCATGGGCGTTCGCGCTCTTACACAGGTTCTCACTACTCGAACGGACACTCATGGCCACCGAACGCTATAATGCGCCCGAGCGCGAAACATACTGGCAAGCGGTCTGGGAGAGCGGCAAGCTATTCGCCGCGTCCAACACCGACACGCGTCCCAAATGCTACGTGCTCGAGATGTTCCCGTATCCGTCGGGTCGTATTCATATGGGCCACGTGCGCAACTATGCCATGGGCGATGTGTTTGCCCGCACGAAACGCGCCAAGGGGTTCAATGTTCTCCATCCCATGGGGTGGGATGCGTTCGGGATGCCAGCGGAAAACGCCGCCATCGAGCGTAAGGTCGCGCCGGGAGAATGGACGCACGAAAACATCGCAACCATGCGGCGGCAGCTTCGCTCAATGGGGCTCAGCCTCGATTGGGCGCGCGAATTCGCAACCTGCGATGTCTCTTATTACCGGCATCAGCAGCGACTGTTCCTGGATTTTCTGGCCAAGGGCATCGCATATCGCAAGTCGTCCAAGGTCAACTGGGACCCGGTCGACAATACGGTGCTTGCCAACGAGCAGGTGATCGACGGCCGGGGTTGGCGTTCGGGCGCGCCGGTTGAGCAGCGCGAGCTGACGCAGTGGTTTTTTGCGATCACGCGGTATTCAGATGAACTGCTGGACGCGCTCGGCACGCTGGACAAGTGGCCGGAAAAAGTTCGCCTCATGCAGGCGAACTGGATTGGCCGCTCAGAGGGCATGCTGGTGCGGTGGGCCGTCGATCCAAAGTCGGCGCCCAAGGGCGTGACAGAGGTCGAAGTTTATACGACGCGGCCTGACACATTGTTCGGCGCGAGCTTCCTCGCGGTTGCGCCCGATCATCCGCTTGCGAAGGCTGCGAGCGCGCGCAATCCCGAGTTGGCGGCGTTTTGCGACGACTGCCGCCGGATGGGCACGTCGGTCACGGAACTGGAAACGACGGAAAAGCGCGGCTTTGATACCGGCGTGCGGGTGGTGCATCCGCTCGATCCAACGTGGCAGGTGCCGGTGTATGTCGCGAATTTCGTACTCATGGAGTACGGGACCGGCGCGATTTTTGGCTGCCCGTCGGGCGATCAGCGCGATCTCGACTTTGCGCGCAAGTACGATCTGCCGGTTGTACCGGTTGTGATGCCAGCGGACGGCGACGCGGCCACGTTTGCCATCGGCGATGTCGCCTATGACGGCGGCGGCGTCATGATCAACTCGCGCTTCCTCGACGGGATGACGACGACGGCTGCCTTCGATGAGGTCGCGCGGCGGCTGGAAGCCTCCAAGGTCGGCACGCGCAAGGTGCAGTTCCGGCTGCGGGACTGGGGCATCTCGCGGCAACGGTATTGGGGATGCCCGATCCCGGTCATCCATTGTGCGACGTGCGGTGTGGTGCCGGTACCTCTCAAAGACTTGCCGGTTGAGCTGCCCGATGACGCAACCTTCGATGCGCCGGGCAATCCGCTCGACCGGCACCCGACGTGGAAGCATGTCGCTTGCCCGACGTGCGGGGCGGCCGCGCGGCGTGAAACCGACACGATGGACACATTCGTCGACAGCTCCTGGTATTATGCGCGCTTCACGGCACCTGACGCTGCCACGCCAACCGATCTCAAGGCTGCCGCCTATTGGCTGCCGGTCGACCAGTATATCGGGGGGATCGAACACGCGATTTTGCATCTGCTGTATTCGCGGTTCTTTACCCGCGCGCTGGCTGATACCGGGCATCTGGCCCTCAGCAATCAGGCGCGGGAACCGTTCGGGGCGCTGTTCACGCAGGGGATGGTGACCCACGAAACCTACAAATCGGCCGATGGGCGCTGGCTGCTGCCTGAAGACGTGACGATCAGCGGCGAGGGCGACGCCAGGGCCGCGGTTGAGACAGCGAGCGGCACGCCGGCCGTCATCGGCGCCATCGAGAAGATGTCGAAGTCGAAGAAAAATCTGGTCGATCCCGACGACATCATCGCCCAGTATGGCGCGGACTGCGCGCGCTGGTTCGTGTTATCCGACAGCCCGCCGGAACGCGATTTCATCTGGACGGAGGGTGGCGTCGCCAGCAGCGGAAGGTTCATCCAGCGGCTGTCACGCTACATCGACCAGATCGCAGCCCTCGCTGGGGTTGCCGATAAGCCCGACATCGTGACGGCTGAAGCGGTCGCCCTGCGTAAAGCGTCGCACCGGGCGGTCGATGGGGTTGCATCTGCCATCGAGGGCTTGCGGTTCAATGTGGCGGTGGCGCAGGTGTATGATTATGCCAACGCGCTGCAAACGGCGCTGGCGAAGGCTGCCGACGGCCAGGCCGCGCCCGATCTCATGTGGTCATTGCGGGAGGCTGGCCGGTATCTCCTCCAGATGATTTCACCCATGATGCCGCATCTGGCCGAAGACGGGTGGGCGCGTCTTGGGTACAACACGTTGATTGCGAATGAACCTTGGCCGACGGTGGATCAGGCGTTGCTCGTTGACGATACGATCACCGTTGCCGTACAGGTCAATGGGAAGAGGCGGGACGAGCTGACGATTGCGCGCACCGCTGGGCCAGCCGAGATCGAAGCGGCAGCGTTGAAGCTCGACGCGGTCATACGGGCGCTGGAGGGCCGGACGCCTAAAAAGGTCATCGTTGTCCCGCAGAGGATTGTGAATGTCGTCGTCTGATACGCACGCGAAAGCGACCCGATCGCAGCGGATCATTTTCCGCCACGCCGGGGCGTGCCTGCTGGCTGCGGCGTTGCTGACCGGCTGTGGCGACAGCGGGTTCAGGCCCTTGTATGGCTCGGCCGGGATTGGTGCCAATGTCGAAGAAAAACTCGCTGGCGTTGATATCGCACCCATCGGAGGACGCGTTGGGCAGCGCATTCGCAACGAGCTGATTTTTGGCACCACCGGTGGCGGGCAAGCGCGCGAGCCGGTTTACCGGCTGGAACTTGCGGTCAAAGAAAACTTCACCTCGACGCTCGTTAAGAGAGATGGCGATGCTGTGAGCCAGATCTATACGGCCGACGCACAGTTCAACCTCGTACGTCTCTCCGACAAAGTCGTTGTCTTGAAGGGCGTCAGCTTTGGCCGCGCAGGCTTTGAGCGTAACCCGTCAATCTTCTCGAACGTCCGCGCCCAGGATGATGCGCAAGATCGCGCCGCCAAAACGATTGCAAATGAACTGAAGACCCGCATCGCGGCGTTTCTCGCCACATCGACGTAACAAGCGCCCCGTGCCGTGGTTGCGATCAAGCCGCAGAATGCCGAAAGCTTCCTCAAGTCCCTCGATCGCTCGATCAGCGCCGTCTTGTTCTTTGGGCCGGATGCCGGTTTGATTCTGGAACGGGCCCAAGCTCTGTCGAAGTTGGTTGCTTCCCGCGATACCGCGCCTGGCGAAGTCCTTTCGTTCGAAGACAGCGACCTTGAGGGTGATTCCGACCGGCTGACGGTCGAGCTGCAAACCATGCCGATGTTTGGGGGCCGTAAGATCATCCGGGCGCGCACCGGACGTCGCATCACGGCGGCGCTGCTGAAGCCGCTTGTGGAAGCTGGCGGCTTGCAGGGGTTTCT
This sequence comes from Hyphomicrobiales bacterium, assembly GCA_038218255.1. Classification (GTDB taxonomy): domain Bacteria; phylum Pseudomonadota; class Alphaproteobacteria; order Rhizobiales; family Hyphomicrobiaceae; genus JANXVY01. The sequence goes on from JBBRKD010000004.1 coordinate 11,534, forward strand.
CATCGTGGAAGCTGGCGAGCTGCGGCCCGATGACAGCCTGCGGAGCGTGTTTGAAAAATCACCGCATGCGGCGGCCGTTGCCTGCTATGGCGACAGCGAGGACGGCCTCGAAGCCATGGCCGTGCGGCATCTCAAAGCGCAGGGGTTGGCGATCGCGCCCGACGCACTGGCCCTGCTCGTGAGCCGATTAGGCGCTGATCGGGGGTTGTCACGGGGTGAAGTCGAGAAGCTCGCGCTTTACTGCCAGGGTAAGACAGACGTCGAGTCCGACGACGTCGACGCGATCGTGGGCGATGCGAGCGAACTGCGGCTCGACCGTATTCCAGAGGCTGCCGCGTCCGGCGATGCGTCGCGCGCGGTTCAAGATGCCGGGCGGGCGGTCGCGTCTGGGGAAAGTGCGCAATCGGTGCTGCTTGCCGCCCAACGTTACTTTCTGCGCCTGCACCGACTGCGGGCCAGCATCGACCAGGGGCGTTCGCCCGACGAGGCGGTGCGGGGCCTGAGGCCACCCGTTCATTTCAAGGCGCAGGCGATCCTCGCGTCGCAGGCAAGATCGTGGAGCGGTGCGCGGCTCGCGGTCGCGGTTACAGAGATCGGCGCAACCGTGAAGGCCTGTCGCCAGACCGGCGCGCTTGAAGAAACACTGACCGAGCGGCTGCTGCTCAAGCTCGCCTTTCTGGCGCGCGGCAAGGGGTAGCCGCGCTTACGTGCTGCGGCAGTAGCGGTCATTGCCGGTCGTTGAGTGCCCTCTATAGTGCGGCCACAATTCAGCCCTCTCCTCTCACTTCTTGCGAGACCCCATGACAGCCCCAAGCTGCGACGTCGTCGGCATCGGCAACGCCATCGTCGATATCATCGGCCGTTGCGATGATGCGTTTCTCGCCAAGCACGGCGCGCCCAAGGGGCATATGCGGCTGGTCGATACGCCCACGCTGATGGCGCTCTATGACAACATGGGGCCGGGCATCGAGATCTCGGGCGGATCGGCTGCCAATACGATCGCAGCCGTTGCGTCCTTTGGTGGCACAGGCGGCTTTATCGGCAAAATCGGACGTGATGATTTTGGCACCACCTTTGCCCACGACATCCGCGCCCAAGGCGTGACGTTTGTCAGCGGTGCGGCCAATGACGGGGCGACCTCACGGTCGCTCATCCTCGTGACGCCGGACGGCGAGCGAACCATGAACACGTTCCTCGGGGTCAGCACGGACTTCAAACCTAGCGATCTTGATGCTGGATTGATCGGCTCAGCCAAGATCATTTATCTGGAGGGATATTTGTTTGACGGCCCAGACGCCAAGGCCGCTTTCCGGTCGGCGGCCGCGCTCGCGCGGGACGCCGGTCGCAAGGTTGCGCTGACCCTCTCGGACAGCTTTTGTGTTGATCGCCACCGCGCTGAGCTGCTGGCATTCATTCGCTCGGGCGTCGACGTGTTGTTTGCCAACGAAAGCGAACTGGTCGCGCTGTACGAAACCGATTTCGAAACCGCCGTCACGGCCGTTGCCAAGGACGTCCCGCTTGCGGCCGTCACGCGCAGCGCAAAGGGGTCCGTCGTTGTCGCGAACGGCGAACGTGTGACCATCCCGGTTTATCCGGTGGCCGCCGTCGTCGATACGACGGGTGCTGGCGACTTGTATGCTGGCGGCTTTCTGTTCGGGCTCGCGCGCGACATGCCGCTGGCGACATGCGGGAAGCTCGGCAGCCTTGCGGCGAGCGAGATCATTTCCCATATCGGCGCACGGCCCCAGGTGCGACTCGCCGATCTCGCCAAACAACACGGACTATTGATCTGAGGCGATAAAAGCTGGGAGAGATGCAATCTCCCGGGGAATCATCGCCCTTTGGGGAGTCTTTTCAGCAACAAATGCCGTTACAAGCGGAGAGACATATTTTCTCCGTTGTTTTTTATCCTTGGCGGATCAGTTGCTTACAAGCACTGTTTCATTAACGATTTGATTCCATCCAAGGACATTGAATGACTCCCGCCTCCAAACCCGGACGAGGTCGGCCCAAGGGCACCGGGCTGAACGATGCAGCTCAACTGCGCGCCATTGCCAGTTTGATGGTCGCCGATCCCGATCTGCGCCCGACGACGGCAATCAAAACGCTCGGAATTACCGATCCGTCGGTCATCCGGCGACTCAGGGATAAGTTTCATGCGGCCGAAGCCCAGCTCGTCGCCGAGCTGCGTGGCCCGACGAGGGGTGAAACCCGGGAACCCATGCTGCCGTTCATGGTCGCCGAGGCCCCGACAGCCTCTATAGCGACGGGGGTTGTGCGCGCCGTTCCCCTGTCTCACGCGCTCGACGTCCGCAAGACGGCGCCGGTTGTTAGCGTGATGTCTGCCAGTCCAACTGGAGCCAATGCAACTGTAGCTGAGCGTCCGGATGCGGCGCGCCCAGTTCCTCAAGCGCCAGCTCGGGACGCTCATACCGCGCCCGCACAAACGTCTGTTTCCTCTGAATTACCGTCCTGGATCGGGGTCGGTTTGTCGATGTACGCGTTTGGTGTCGGCACTCAGGTTGCGTTGCTGAACACCATGTTCCCGTGGCTGCCGATGGCGGCTGCGGTCCAGTCGCACGTTGCGTTGACGCAGTATGCCCTCGCCATGGGTCGCCAGCCTACGTCCAACCCGGGCATCCGGCCGACGGGTTGACCACTCCGATGTCTGTTTTCGGCGTCACCGGATCACGTCGGGTGGTGGTTGGGCGCAGCATCGTAGAGGCTATTGGCCTATGACGACCCCGTATCGCTTCACTCCATTTAACTTCAAGGCCGCTCCCCAGCGGCCTTTTTTTATGCCTGATCCGGTCCAGGATGCACTGGGACGTCAGGAACGGGCGCGCCCGCATAGAGCGCTATGAAGGCCACGACCAGCAGACCGCCCATCAGGGAGAGTTCAACCGGGTCTGCGCCGGAGCCTAAAAAGCGGGTCCCGTAGTCGATGATCTCGTTGTATTTCAAGATCGCCACCGCCGACGCGATCCCGCCGCCGATCTTACCGGCCGCCTCCACGTCGCGCTGGTCGCGGCGGAAAAAGAACAGTACCAGCAACATCGCCCACGCCGCGAACAGGAAGCTTAAAACGGGTGAGATCGTGGCGTAGATGCCTTCGCCGTATTTGCCATAGAGCAAGCTCGCAGACTGCAGAAACCCGTGGTTCGAAATCGGCCACAGCAGCATGGCCAGCGCGCCGATGAGCAGTCCGCGTTCGATGGTGCTGGTGTAGGCGTGGTAATAGGTATCGATGCGGCGTCGCCAGACCGCCAGCAAGATGCCGATGACGAGGATCATCAGCAGGAAAAACACCTTGATCGGCAACAGCACGGCGTGAACCTTGCCTGTCACCGAATGCACCCGCTCATTGGCGTAAAGCTGAGCCATACCGACCGTGAAAACGGCTTGAGCGTTGCAGCACTCGGCGGCGGTGGTCTTAGTCTTCGTCACGAAGCAAAACCGCTTCTGCAGCAGCTCCTGCGACGTTTCCATCAGCGGGTCAGGCGCGCATTCGCGCACGAACGGCGACAGTCCCGCCCGGCGCTGCGACACGCGGCGGACCTCAGCCACGCTCTCCATGACCGGGTGGCGGCGGCATTGTACGCCCGTGTCGGCGCAGCCTGCGGGGTCACCTTTATCGGCATAGAGCGTTTCGGGCTGCAGCCACCAGATCGCGGGCACGTCGCCTGCCACAAGTGTGCGTCCGACGAGGATAGAAACCAGGATCAACAGGCAGGCCGAAAAGACGAACCGGACTTTCCCGTAGGGGATGTGATGCCAGTAAAGATCGAGAAACGCGCAGGCTGGAATGTAGAAGGCGCACAGGGCCAGAATGCCGAAGGTGGGGAAGAAAATGAACAGGTGGCTGTAGAAGGCCGCCAGTGTGAACCAGTCGTGGTTGCGGAACTCGGCATACAACACAGCCGTTGTGGCGATGAACGAGAGCGCCATGCAGACGAAAATGACCGCGACGAACCCTTGAACATTTCGCGACATGTCACCCTCGACGCAAAAACTTGACGCTTAAAAGAACAATCTGGCGGCCGAGACTGCGACGGTAGACGCGCTGTCTTACCGCCACATGACGTTCTAGCTTTGCTGGCTACCGATCACAACTTGCGAAGAGCCACCGATGTGACGACGTGGTTGGCGCTCTTGGTTAAGATGAGACCGGCCCGCTGGCGCGTCGGCAGAATATTGTCTTCCAAGTTCTTCAGGTTGATCGTGCGCCAAATGTCGAGCGCGCGCGACACCGCCTCGTCATACGACAGCGTCACATAGCGGTGAAAATAGGCATCGGGGTCGCGAAACGCAGTCTGCCTCAGGCGCATGAAACGGGCGAGATACCATTCCTGCAAGAGCTTGGGATCGGCATCGAGATAGATTGAAAAATCGAAGAAATCCGACACGAACGGGATCGCCTCGCCGCCTTTGGGCAGACGCACTGGCTGGAGCACATTCAACCCCTCGACGATCAGAATGTCGGGATTTTCGGTGCGCAGCGTCTGGCCGGGCAGAATGTCGTAGCGAAAGTGCGAGTAGACCGGCGCTTCCGCCGTCCCCCGACCGGATTTGACGTTCGCCAGAAACTCCAGCAGCCGCGCCGTATCGAAGCTCTCCGGAAAGCCCTTACGGTTCATGAGGCCGCGCCGTTCGAGTTCGCGGT
>JBBRKD010000005.1:0-14448 GCA_038218255.1 Hyphomicrobiales bacterium
GTGGTGACCCTAATTTGCAACGCGAGGAGCGTTCATGACTATCGCCAAAATCTATGCCCATTTGAGCTGTTCGGAGCTAGAACGCAGCACAATTTGGTTTGAAAAACTGTTCGGCCGTCCTCCGGATGCCCGTCAGATGGCCGGGTTGGTTGAATGGCATCACGGCACGTACGCAGGACTACAAGTGTGGCAAGACGCTGCCAACGCCGGACGCGGCACGGTGACGTTTATCGTCACGGGTTTACCGGACGAACATGCCCGCCTTGTCAGTGCCGGACTAGAACCCGGCAAACTCGAGCCTGGCGATAAGGTGAGCTTGTTCCGTCTCCGCGATCCCGATCAAAATCTAGTGGTTCTCGCGCAGGCAGGCCGTCCGTGACCCAACCCGCCGATATCGCGCGAGCCGTTTACCAAGCCTATGTCGCAAAGGACCGCTCCTCGGCGGAAGCTTTGATCGCGCCTGATTTTCATTTCACGAGCCCTCTCGACAATCGGATTGACCGTGCTGTGTATTTTGCGCGGTGCTGGCCCAACAGCGAGCACTTCGAAAGTTTCAAATTGGTGCACCCTGTTATCACGGACGGTAATCGCGTGGTGGTGACCTATGAGTGCACGACATTGACTGGCAAACGATTTCGCAACACGGAAGTTCTGACAGTCCGTGATGGTCAATTGATTGAGGCCGAGGTCTATTTCGGGTGGAACATTCCACACAAGGCACGGACGGGCGGGTTCGTCGATGAATAAAAAATCGCTTACTACTCTGCAAATTCCGCGCTTGTTCGCACCGGCATATCCGACCGCTTCGGGTCAATCTCGACCGTCCCGACCTTGTTCGGATTGTCCGCTAACCTACCGATCAGCTGCCGAAGTTCAAGCCTCGGCTCGCTAGGTTGAAGATCGACGCAAGTGGCCCAGTCTCTCTGTGTTCCTTCGCGCGCGTTGAACGTCGGCTGTCGGAGATATTGCGTCGCTGTTTGACAGATGGTGGCCCGTTGGCGGCTTTCGAGGGTGGACGACCCGTCGACGCCTTAGCGGAGTTGATGGCGGAAAAACGCGACATTCGTCATCAGTCCGGCGTGGAGGTGCTGGAACAGCTCAACGACCGGCATCAGATCAGCCGAGCCATCGCGCGCTGCGGCTTCCTGCAGCGCAAGCGCGGTGAGCCGTCCCGGATTTGGGAGATTTGAGACGAGTTCGATCGCTCTTGAATGGTAGAGCGCGCAAACCGTTTCGTGCGCGGCGCTGCCGATGTGGGGCCGGAGATCGCCCCATGCCAGTGAGAAGTAGCTGGGCCAACGGGCCAGCGCCCGGTAGTCGGTGTTGACGAAGGGCAGTCCCAGGCGGGCCTTCACGTCTTCAAAGACGGCGCGCGTTGCGGTATCGGCGTGATGGGCTTCCATCAAGACCCATGGCACGCGCTGCGGCGGGGCATGGCGGCCCTGGTATGCTGAGACGGGTCCGACCGGCCCCAACTCGCCGCCCTCCAGAATGGTGCGCGCAGCCGTGGTCATCAGCGTGTAGAGGTAATTTCCGTGCGACAGCATCTCCGGCACGGCGCGGATGTCGTCCAGCTCGCGATCTGAATACCCAAGCGCGCGAAGGCGGTCAGAAATTGGCGGCGGATCAAGGTGCATGACGGCCGCTTCGATCTCGGTCCGCAGGGTCGCGGCTGCGGCCACAAACTCGGCGCTGCCGCAGAGTTCGCGCAGGCCAAGCCAAAACGTCTCGAAAAAATGGGGAAAATGCGCATAGGCCATGGTCACGACGCCCATCCACGGGACCTGGAGGACGTGTTTCATGTCCTCATAGGACGCTTTCAGCGGACCCTCGGCGCGATACTCTGGAATATACAGAACGGGGGGCAGCGGTAGGGGAAGCCGTCGGGGCAACGTGATCATCGAAACTCCGAAGTGTGGGCTTGCGGCGAGATGCTGAACAAATGGTGCGTGCCAACCTGACCTGAGGGATTACTTCGGGCCACGTTTCACTTGAAGGTTCAGCCCTCGGTGTTGTCTTCACTTCAAGCCCGTTGTGGGAGAATTGTGCAACGGGCTGGATGCGAAGATGTTAAGTTTCGCAGGTGACCCCGGCCGTTGTCTGACGTGATCGCACGTTGTTGGACACGCCCCCGTTGAACACGCCCCCTGACGCAATGTGCCCCGATGGCCCAATGTCGGCATTGTCCGCAAAGTGCCGCGAAATGATTGAAAGATCGAGCGTTTCAACAGCCATTGCGAGCTAAGGTGGCGATCCCGGCAGGGCTCGAACCTGCGACCCTCTGCTGAGACGTTTCCTGCTCCAATGTGTCAGGACGACGTAAGAGACCTCAAGAGCCTTGTAATTTCTACTAAGTATTGTTGGTTTGTACGCAAGAGTCCGCAGAACGACGCACGACACACGGTTCATGTGCGGTTCTTGACTCGAAGAGGTACGGTTCGCAAATAAGCGCTCCATCGTCCAAGTTGTTCGAGGTTGCCGATGACGAAAGTTGTCCCACGTCGGCTGACAGAGGCCTTCGTCGAAGCGCTGCCACTGGGCCACGTCTGTGTTGTTCGCGACACGAAGGTCAAAGGGCTTCTCAATGCCGTAAGTAAGGCCACTGCCTGACGGCGGTTACGACATCGACTTTCGCGCACGACCAGTCGGTGCTTCGGGCACTCGTACGTGCCGGTGGGCTGGACGGGGAAGGATGGCCGCGGGAAAGCTGCAGCAACAGCCGGGCTCTACCCTCAAACTGCGAAGGTCGTTTTTGACGCACCCGGCTTTGTGGGCGCCACGGGTGCCGATCGCGGCTCGCGGCCGGCAGTCCGATACCGGCTGTAGGTTAGCCGGGAAACATATCGCAGGGCCGCAGCCTTCATCGAACGGCTGCCAGTAAAACCAGAGCGATATGACCTCGTCGGGCGCAACTGCAATCATCTGGTGGGGCGGCATTGCCAGCAAGCTCGGCCCCAGCGATCCCGCCGATTATGCCGATCTGCCCGAAGTTACGTGCGGGCATTGAATGCCCAGAACGGCGGCCGGGCACGAGCGTCCTGGCGCAACTTCGGGTAAGGTCGTCCCTCAGCTCTGGGCTAGCATTTTCCGAAAACGAGAAAGGGCGATGGCGAACAGGATTGCCGCCATCCCAGCCATTGTGACGAGCTGTGACCAGACAACGTCCAACCCGGCGCCGCGAAATAGGATCGCTTTCGTGACAGCCACATAGTGTGTGGAGGCGACACCCTGCATGGCGATCTGTAACGCTTCCGGCATGCTCTCGATTGGCGTCTCCGCCCCCGACAACAACATCATCGGGACGGCAACCAGAATGAACAGCAGCCCCAACTGCGGCATCGACCGCGCGATCGTGCCGAGCAGGATACCCAGCGAAGAGGCAAACATCAGATAGATCGCTGTCGCCGACAAGTAGAGGGGAACCGAGCCCGCAAACGGCACACGCAGGATCCATCCGAGCAGGACGACGAGGGACAGTGTGACCGCCAGGAGGATGACCAGGCTGTTGGCCCAAACCTTGGCCATCATGATCTCGAAGGGCCTCAAAGGCATGACCAGCAGGTGGTCGATGGTGCCATGTTCGCGCTCGCGGACAAGGGCTGCGCCGCTCGCAAGGCAGGCGAGCAACGTGATGTGGTTGACGATCGACATCGTTCCGGTGAACCACATCGAGTTGAGATTGGAATTGAACGCGAACCGTGCTCGTAGTTCGATTGGTTGTTCTTTCTTTCCCGAATGCAGGCGCTGGAATTCAGCAACCTCTTGATTGACGATGTTCGTGAGATACCCCTCACCGATCCCGGCTTGCATCATTGCCGTCGCATCGATGTTGACCTGGATCGCGGGTTTCATGCCGGCGATGACATCGGCTTGGAAGTTCGGTGGAATGTCGAGCACAAATGTATAGCGCCCACCGTCCATCCCCCCATCAACGTCGGCCAGCGTAATCTGCTGGGGCACCGAAAACCACGGCGGCAGAAGCGCCTGGCGGATTCGCCGCGACAGGTCAGAACGATCCTCGTCGACGATTCCGACCGCTGCATTGTGCAGCTCCTGGCTGACCCCGGTCGCCTCGATGTAGGTGCCGAGCGAGAAGGTGTAGATGATGAACACGAGCATGAACGTGTCGCGGCGCAGGCTGCGTAGCTCCTTCGTACCGAGCCAGAAGATGTTTGCGAACGTCCGCATGTTCAACGCTCCTGTTTGCGAAGCAATGTGAGGCTCAGCGCCATCAAGACTGGGATGGCAAAGGCAAGGTTTGCGAGAAATGGGACGATATCGGCGAATCCGAGTGCCTTCGTGAACGTGCCGACGGAGATCTTCATGAAGTGGGCCGTCGGCAGAACCTGACCGATGTACCAGGCCTGGCCTTCGAGCGCCGCAGTCGGGATTAGGTAGCCGGAGAACTGGATCGAGGGGATCATCGTCGCCATCGCCGTGCCGAAGAGGGCGGCGACCTGTGATCGCGTGAAGCTCGACATCAGAAATCCGATACTGGTCGTCGCAGTCACGTAGACCAACGCGCCGGCGGCGAGAGCGAGAAAGCTGCCCTTGATCGGCACGCCGAACGCGAGGATGGCCAACGTCACCATCAGCAAGAAGTTGGCCATGGCGATCGCGATGTAGGGCAGTTGCTTGCCGAGCATGAACTCGAGGCGTGTCACAGGCGTCACGTAGAGGTTCGTGATGGACCCCAGTTCCTTCTCGCGGACGACAGCGAGCGCGGTCAATATGGCCGGGATCATGATCAGCAGCAGCGCGATGACACCCGGCACCATGGCATAGATGCTCTTGAACGCCTGATTGTAGCGATAGCGCGTCTCGACCTGTGCGGCCCAGGGACGTACCGATTTTCCCGTCAGTTCTTGCTGGAATCGGGCCAACTGATTGGCGTGCACGCCACTGACATAGCCATGCGTGGTCTCCGCTTGGAACGGCATGGCCCCGTCGATCCAGGCCCCGACCTCGGCGGTCCGGCCGGCGGCAATGTCCCGGCCAAAGCCAGATGGGATTTCCAGCGCGAGCGAGATATCATTATTGGCCAGGCGGCGGTCACGATCCTGGCTACTCAAGATGGGCGGGAGCTCGGTGAAATAACGGGAGCCTGTAAACGCCTCCAGATAGGTTCTGCTTTGCAGCGATTGATCCTGATCGAAGACTGCATACCGGACCTTGTTGACATCCAGACTGAGCCCATAGCCCATGATCAGCATCAGGAAGGCCGTGCCCCCAAAGGCAAACGTCAGCCGGATACGATCACGCGACAGTTCCAGCGTCTCCCGCCATGTATAGGCTAGCATCCGTCGGGTACTGAACCAGGAGCTGCGCGACCCGGCCGCGCCGGCAAGGGTGAACGGTTTAACCTCGGAAGTCGTAGCTCCCGTTCTAGAATTGTCCGTATCGTCACGACCGATGGCTTCCTCGATATAGGAGATGAAGGCCTCATCGAGGCTTGTGGCGCGCCGGGCTTGGACGAGTTCGCACGGTGCGCCGCTCGCCAGTACCCGGCCAGCGTGCATGAGCGAGATGCGGTCGCAGCGTTCGGCCTCAGACATGAAATGCGTCGAGATGAAGATAGTGACGCCCTGGCGGCGGGACAGGTCAATGAGCAGGGCCCAAAAGCGATCGCGCGCGATGGGATCGACGCCCGATGTCGGCTCGTCGAGAATGAGAATTTCGGGTTCATGGAGAACGGCAACGGCCAGTGAGAGGCGCTGTCGCACGCCAAGGGGCAGGCTGAACGTCAGTTGGTCGCGCACGGTTGCCAGATCGAAATGTGCAATCATATCCTCGATCCGCGGTTGCAGACGGCCAGCATCGAGATGGAACAATTTGGCATGGAGATGCAGGTTCTGTTCGACCGTCAATTCCGTGTAGAGCGAGAACGATTGCGACATGTACCCAACCCGTCTGCGCGTTTCGAGATCGCCGGTCATGATGGCTTTCCCAAAGAGCAGGGCCTGCCCTTCGCTGGCCGGGAGCAACCCCGTGAGGACTTTCATCGTGGTCGTCTTGCCGCAGCCGTTCGAGCCCAGAAAGCCGAAGATCTCCCCGCGCTCGATACGAAAGCTGACCCGGTCAACTGCGGTGAAGTCGCCAAACCGGCACGTCAGATCGGTCGCTTCGATTGCAAAACCGCGACCCGTCAGGGCGAGCGGGGGATCACTAGCGCGCGATGTTCGCGCCGCCGTGCCTCGGGCAGCAGCGCGACAAAGACTTGGTCCAGGTCGGTGCACTTGGTCTGCGTTTTCAGCGCGGCTGGCGTGCCCATCGCAAGCACGCGTCCTCCGTCCATCGCAACAAGCCAGTCGAAGCGCTCCGCCTCGTTCATATAGGCTGTCGACACGATGACGCTCATTGCGGGCCTGTTTGGGCCTGTCGCCCCGTTGCGAATACGTGCGATCAACTCCCAGAACTGGCGGCGCGAGAGCGGATCGACACCGGTGGTCGGCTCGTCGAGGATCAGGAGATCGGGGTCGTGGATCAACGCGCAGCACAGACCGAGCTTTTGTTTCATACCGCCAGACAGCTTGCCCACCGGCCGGTTGGGAAACGGCGCAAGACCCGTTGCCTCGAGCAGCGTTTTGATTCGTGCGCGGCGCTCGGCTTCGCCCTGGTCGAACAGACGACCGAAGAACTCGAGATTTTCAAAAACCGTGAGCTCCTGATAAAGGTTTTTGCCCAATCCCTGGGGCATATAGGCAATGCGATGGCAAATGGAGCGCCGATGGCTGGCGGATCGCATATCGCCGCCGAGCACCTCGGTCTGCCCAGTCTGCAGGGCGCGCGCGCCGGAGATGAGCCCAAGCAGCGATGATTTGCCGACCCCGTCCGGTCCGATGACGCCAACCATGCGCCCCGCCGGAATGTCCAGCGTCACGGCATCAAGGGCAATGGTTTTCCCATAGATCAGCCTGACGCCGCGGATACGGGCGACGGGCGGTGTTGCCGCGACAAGCCCCCCGGAACGACCGCATGTCACTGCTGGGTCAGGCGCGATTGCAGCTTGGCTGGCCATGGCGTCTCGCTGTCCAGTTTGATGTAAGCAACGCCGGGCAGCCCCGTACGAACCTTCTCGATGTTCTTCTTCACGAGTTCAGGATCGACGGTGACCTTGACCCGGAACATCAGCTTCTCGCGCTCGCTCTTGGTCTCGACCTCCTTGGGTGTAAACTGCGCCTTGGCCGCGACGAACGTGACGCGCGCCGGTATGGCGAGATCGGGAAACGCATCGAGCAGAATGCGCGCCTCGGTCCCGATTGCGAGTTTACCCACGAGCCCAGTTGGCAGGAATACGGTCATGTAGACATTGGACACGTCGAGCAACGTCACCACTGTGCCGCCACTCGCAACAACTTCGCCGGGCTCCGCCACTCGGTACTCGATGCGTCCGGTGCGTGGCGCAACCAACGTCGCATCGACAATCGACGTTTCAATGCGTTCGTTCTCGGCCCGCGCCGATCCAATCGCTTCTTTGGCCTGGGCCACTTTTGCCCTTGCCGCCGACAGTGCCGCGTCCGCGCTCGCCTTCGCTGAGGTGCGCTGGTCGAGGGTCTGTTTGGCCGAGTAGCCTTTCGCCGCAAGCTGGGTCGTTCTCGACAACTGCTGTTCGGCCAGCACGACCTCACTCTCGTACTGGCGAACGGCCGCCTCCGCCTCATTGAGAAATTGTTGGGCACGACGGATTTCGGATTGGGCTTTGCGGCCCTGGGCCTCCAGCTCGGCGGTGTCAATGCGCGCGAGCACCTGACCCTGGGTCACCAGAGCCCCTTCTTCGACCAGGACTTCGACCACCCGGCCCGCCGTCTTGGCTGAAATGTTGACATGCTCGGCTTCAATGCGGCCGTTGCCCGTCACGACCGACGAGGGCATCGCGGGCGCGCGCAACCGCAACCATGACCACCCGGCTGTCGAAGCACCCAAGGCAATCAAAGCCAATGCGAGACCAGCCTGCCACAGTCTCCTTCGAGGCTTGGTGAGCCCGGCATAGGCCCCAGCGGCCTGATCCATAAATGCTTTTTGCATCGCCTTGCCTCGCGAGCGTTCCCTGCGGACTTGACCGTGGCAAAGGCTAGTCGCTGCGGCACGCGCGCGGCCTTGCGCGAAATCAACTGAGCTGCGGCTTGCGCCGGATCAATGCAAACGGCGCGAGACGATGGCATTGGATATCCGCACCCGAACGGTCCGGAGATATCGAACTTGGCCCACGCCATCATCATGATCGGGCTGCGCAGTGGATGCTGGTCGTTTACGAGGAGTGCTAAAAATGAACGGGTTTATCGGCGACATTGAAGAAATGACGGAAGACAATCATGACTTCCGCCGCGTGCTTTACAGCGGCAAAAACCTTCAACTGGTTCTCATGTCTCTGGCTGCGGGCGAAGAGATAGGAGAAGAAGTTCACAAGAGCGCCGACCAGTTTTTCCGTATCGAAAAAGGCAAAGGCGAGGTCTGGATCGACGGTGCGTGCACCAAAATCAAGAGCGATGACGCCTTCCTGGTGCCGGCGGGCGCGCGCCACAATGTGATCAACACGCACGACAAGCCGTTACGTCTCTACACGATCTATGGGCCGCCTCAGCATCGCGACAAATTTCGGGCAGCGACGAAGGCAGATGCCGTCGCTGCGAAAGAGCATTTCGACGGCAAGACCACTGAGAAGGCCTGAAAACATAGTGATGGTGTCTCAAAACTCGCGCGCTCCATCGAGACCTTGGTCCGGCGAAAGCAAAAGTCCTTGAGCCAGATCAAGTGGCTGTTGCCAATAGCCGTGTAAACTTCGCCGATGGCACGAGCTATTTGGCTTGCAAGCTGACATTTCATCAAACCGAGGGGCGTTCGAACAGTGACCGCTCCTTTGCTGCTGTCCTACATCTTCGCGGCCATCCTTCTGCAGGTTGGGGGCGCGATGACCGCCGCCCTTTGGCGCCGTCGCCGCTCGGTTGCGGGCGATCCCGTCTCCGACGGCAACGTCGTTCAGCAATCCAGAGCTTGGCCGGGTTGGCGCGATTTCCGTGTCGCGCAGCGGGAGTATGAAGACGCGGCCCAAACCCAATGTTCGTTTTATCTGGCACCCGTGGACGGCAAACCACTCCCCCCGTTTATGCCCGGCCAACATCTCACGTTTTCGTTGCAAATCAGCAGCACTGCAGACGGTTCTCTCGCCAGCCCAAAACCGATCGTTCGTTGCTATTCCTTGTCCGATCGCCCAGACGCATTGCACTACCGCATCACGATCAAGCGCGCCGTTCCCCCACCGGACCGGCCCGACGCGCCGCCTGGAATCTCATCGGGCCATTTTCATGACCACGTTGAGGTCGGGGATACGCTCAGAGTCAAGGCGCCGGCTGGCCATTTCTTCATCGATCCCGATTCCATAGTGCCCGCCGTTCTCATTGCGGGGGGCATCGGTGTCACGCCGATGATGAGTATATTGCTCTCGTCGCTCACCGCGCAGCCCGCCCGCACAATCCATCTGTTTTATGGCGTACGAAATAGCGCGGACCATGCCTTCAAGCAGGTTTTCGAGCAGTTGGCTGCTTCGCATCCGAATTTTCATCTGACCGTGCTTTACGAGCGGCCGGATGCCAGCGAAGTGAAAGGCCGCGACTATCATTCAACCGGGTTCATCGACGTCGAATTGCTGCGGCGGTCGCTCCCGCATGGACGACATATCTTCTACGTCTGCGGCCCGCCCGCGATGATGACGAGCCTCGTCCCCGCACTCGCCGCATGGGGTGTCCTTCCAGCCGACATTCGCACCGAAGCGTTCGGTCCTGCCGCCGTCCGGTCGCCGCCCGTGCCAGAACCTGCTGCGGAGGCATTCGAGATCCAATTCGTCCGTTCAGGTCGAACCATACCCTGGACCGGTCGAGAAACGAATCTGCTCGATTTCGCCGAACGGCACGGCATTGCCGTCGAGTCTGGCTGCCGCTCTGGAAGCTGCGGCACCTGCGAAACGAAGCTCGTTTCTGGAACCGTCAGTTACGCAGACAAGCCCGATTTCGAGGCTGCCTCAGGCCGCTGCCTGCTGTGTGTCGGCAAGCCCCAATCCAATCTGCTCCTGGAGGCCTGACCATGAACGGCAGCATTCTCCAACGCGACGTCTTGCCGTTGCTGCTCGCGCTGTGCGCCCTCGTTGCGGCGGCACTGCTGCTCGACGCGATGCTGCATCTGGCCGATGCCGTCTGGGTCGGGCGCTACCTCGGTATCGTTGGTGTGCTTTTGATCATCGGCTCATTCAGATACTCGATGCGCAAGCGTAAAATCATCGGCACTGGCAACCCCGCAACCTTGCTTCGTCTGCACGAACGGATGGCGTGGGCCGGGTGCCTGCTTGTTCTGGTGCACGCAGGCATCCACTTCAACGCGATCCTGGCGTGGCTGGCGGTGGCGGCGATGCTCGTCAATGTGGGCAGCGGACTGACCGGCAAATTCCTGTTGAAGCGATCGCGGCTTCGGCTCGAAGAAACGCGGTCCCGCATCCAGGGCGAAGGTCTCACGCCCGAAGCTTTCGACGAGCGGCTGTACTGGGACAGCCTCACATTCGATGCGATCAAGCAGTGGCGCGTGGTTCACTATCCGATCACCCTAGCATTCGCCGTTTTGGCATTGACTCACATCATCAGCGTGTTTCTCTTCTGGGGGTGGAAGTGATGCGCCATTGGATTTTGATCATTATTGCGGTGAACGTGCTGGGGCTAATTGGGCTTGCGTTCGCCTATCCCGAACTCATGATCGCACCCGGCCCGCTCATGCCGGCACACGCATCCCTCACGACGAACTGCTTCGCCTGCCATGCACCCTTGCAAGGCACATCTGCGACGCGCTGCATCACATGCCACGCCGTCGCTGACATCGGCCTCCGGACGACCAAGGGGCTGCCGCTGACCAAGCCTGCGGTCAAAAACCCGTTTCATCAAGAATTGACGGCGACCGATTGCGTCGCCTGTCATAATGACCATCTGGGTGCGAAATCGTCGGGTCAAAGCCGCAAACCGTTTTCTCACGCACTGTTGCGCACCGCATCACGCGACAACTGCCAAACGTGCCACACCGCGCCAAAGACTGCGGTTCATAGCGCTGGTGCCACGAATTGCGTCCAATGCCATCAACGCGATCGCTGGAAGCCTGCGGCCTTCGATCATGCCAAATTTTTTGAGCTGACGGGCGATCACAATGCGCCGTGTGCAACGTGCCACGTCGGCGGCGATACGACGAAATACACCTGTTATGGCTGCCACGAACACCAGCCCGATCGCATCCGCTCAAAGCACATCAAGGAGGGGATCCCCAACTTCGAAAACTGTGTCCGCTGCCACCGCAGCGCGAGAGGCGAACATGAGGGGGGAGGCGACGGGCGCAAAGGCGGGGAGCGCGATTGACCTACGTCAATTGCTAAGCAATTCAGGAGGCGCACATTGAGCGCGCAAACATCCAGAGGAACTCTATGAGCAGATTGCACCTCCATCGTGAAAATCATCGCGTCGACCGTGTCGGATGGCTGCGCGCGGCGGTGTTAGGTGCCAATGACGGTATCATCTCGACGGCAAGTCTCATTGTCGGCGTTGCCGCAGCATCGACCAAGCCCAGCGAAATACTGATCACCGCCGTTGCAGGGCTGGTCGCGGGTGCCATGGCCATGGCGGCCGGGGAATATGTCTCTGTTAGCTCACAGTCCGATACCGAAAAAGCCGACCTCGATCGCGAGCGCAAGGAACTCAGCGACAACGTCCCATTTGAACGCGAAGAACTGGCGCAGATCTACGTCAAACGCGGCGTGGAACTCGCGTTGGCGCGGCAGGTCGCAGACCAGCTGATGGCCAAGGACGCTCTTGCAGCACATGCCCACGACGAGCTCGGCATTTCCGATATGACAACCGCTCGGCCGGTCCAAGCTGCTTTGACGTCGGCGGTCACGTTTGCTGTTGGCGCGGCGATGCCGTTGCTGATGGTCCTTTTGGCACCCGCTGACAAATTAGTGCCAAGCGTAACGGTCGCATCACTCGGCTTCCTTGCTTTGCTCGGCGCTGTTGGAGCCAAAGCCGGCGGAGCGGAAATCTGGAAAGCCACTGCGCGGGTGACGTTCTGGGGCGCGCTCGCGATGGCGGCGACGGCCGGGATTGGGAAACTCTTTGGAACGGTCGTGTAAGCAGGACGGGTCAGACAGCAAGTCACCGTGGCGTTCAACCAAGCGGGCCTTCGCATGCCAGACTTGCCGGCCGATCGAACGCTTCGCCGGGCTTTGCTGGGAATAGCACTCACGGGGCTGATGCTTGGCACACTGAGCTGGCTTACCGGTTATGGGGTCCTGAGCGGGTGGCTCTGGGCGGCGGGCACGGTTCCCGTCGTGGTCGGCCTCGCCGTATCGATGTCACGTGATCTTCTGGCCGGGCGCTTAGGCGTTGACGCAGTTGCCTTCGTTTCTATGTCAGCTGCGCTGTTACTGGGCGAGCCACTGGCTGGTGCAGTTGTTGCGGTCATGTATGCTGGCGGCAATCTGTTGGAAGATTTTGCGGTCGCCCGCGCAGAGCGCGATCTCAAGGCGCTCGTCGATCGCGCCCCACGGATCGCGCACCGGCGGATGAATGATGTGATCGATGACGTGCCGATCGAGCAGGTTGCTATCGGGGACATTCTTCTGGTGCGCGCAGGTGAAATTCTCCCCGTTGACGGCATCATACTAGGTGCGAATGCCACTCTCGACGAGGCAGCATTAACTGGGGAGCCCATACCGGTGACCCGCAGCAAGGGTGATCCCGTTCACAGCGGCACGATCAACGCGGGTGATACTTTCGAGTTGAAAGCCAGCGCGTGCGCAGGTGAGAGCACCTACGCGGGGATTGTTCGGATGGTCACCGCCGCTCAAACGGCGAAAGCGCCGTTCATTCGGCTTGCCGATCGGTACGCGCTGATCCTGTTACCTGTCACACTCGTGCTGGCTGGTGCCGCATGGTTGATGTCCGGTGACCCGATCCGAGGACTGGCCGTGCTTGTGACGTCGACGCCGTGTCCGCTCATTCTTGCTGCGCCGGTCGCCTTCATCGCCGGTGTGTCTCGAGCGGCGCGCCTTGGCATTCTGATCAAGGGTGGCGGCCCTCTGGAAGCGCTCGCGCGAACGCATACCGTCATGTTCGATAAGACCGGAACGCTGACCGTTGGCGGCGCAAGGCTGGTCGCGATCGAGACGGCGCCGGGTCAATCAGCTGACGATGTCTTACGCCTGACGGCCTCTTTGGAGCAGGCCTCTCACCATGTCGTCGCCGCTGCGATCGTGTCGGCAGCCGTGGGCAAAGGTCTGTCCCTCGTCACTCCTGAAAAAATCAAG
The DNA here is from genome assembly GCA_038218255.1 of Hyphomicrobiales bacterium. Classification (GTDB taxonomy): domain Bacteria; phylum Pseudomonadota; class Alphaproteobacteria; order Rhizobiales; family Hyphomicrobiaceae; genus JANXVY01. The sequence goes on from JBBRKD010000005.1 coordinate 13,328, forward strand.
GAGTCGATGGGCACCGGTCTTGAGGGGGTAGTTGACGGCAAGTCCGTCAAGGCTGGCTCTTGCCAGTTTGTTTGTGGCTCGGGACAGTTGGATGCTTGGGCGGTGCGCGCCTTGAGACGAGCATCCTGGCGTTCAGCGTTGAGTGTGTTTGTCTCAGTCGACGGGCACGTCATTGGGGCCATTCTCCTTGCCGACGAGTTGAGGCGAGAGACGCCCAGAGCCGTGCAAGCCCTTCGAACTGCGGGGGTGAAGCGCATCGTGATGGTCACCGGCGATCGGGCTCAGTCGGCCGAGACGATCGGAGCCGCGCTCGATCTCGACGCCGTCTTGGCCGATCGGGAGCCAGCCGACAAGGTCGAAGCCGTTGTATTCGAGCAGCGGCTGCACCCGACACTGATGGTCGGCGATGGGATCAACGATGCCCCCGCACTGGCCGCTGCCGATGTTGGCATTGCCATGGGAGCCCGAGGAGCCAGCGCATCGTCTGAGGCAGCTGATGTCGTCATTCTGGTCGATCGGCTCGATCGGGTATCGGATGCCGTCGCCATTGCCCGGCGTGCGCGCGGCATCGCAGTCGAGAGCATTGCTGCTGGCATGGCGCTCTCTGGACTCGCTATGCTCGCGGCAGCGTTTGGTTGGCTCACGCCGGTCGCTGGCGCACTCACACAGGAAGTGATCGACGTCGCCGTTATTCTGAATGCGCTGCGGGCGCTGACGCCGGGTTGGAAATTGGGGCGACAAACCATGCAACCAAATGCGGCGCGAGCCCTCCAACAAGAACACCACGATCTCCGAACGACGCTCGATCGCCTCCGGGAGATTGCAGACGCATTGGACAATGCTACCCCCGAGGGGGCGATCAAATTGATTGGTGAAGCCAACCGACTGGTCAATCAGCGGATCGCCGAACATGAGCGCGAGGACGAAAGCCGCGTCTATCCAAGCCTCGCTAAATTCCTGCATGATGGGCATGGACTTGCCGCAATGAGCCGGGCACATCGCGAGATCTTGCATTTAGCCAGGCTTATGGAGCGACTGTCTGCCGGTCTCAAGGTCGAGGATGCCGACAAGTACCTCATCCGCGACGCACAGCGCGTGATTGAAACGATCGAGTCGCTCGT
>JBBRKD010000006.1:0-12229 GCA_038218255.1 Hyphomicrobiales bacterium
CGCGAAGACGAATATGCAGCGGTATTCACTCACCCCGATGGTCATTTGCGCCCCTCGCTCGATCTCGTCCGATACGCAATGGCGATTGACGACTATCGAACATTGCTGGCGCTCGAAAGGATGATCGCATCCAACGCAGACAGCAAAGAAGCAAAGGCTGCGGCACGCTGGCTGGCCGACATTCAAGACCGGATCGAGATCGGTTCAGCCAAAACCAGCCCGTGGACGGACAACGGGCTGGATGGCGTCCGCGCCGCGGCTGCCGACCACTTGAAGGCACTGTTTGCCGCGCGTTCGCAGTAGGGAGTTTCGTTTTATGTCCGATGCGAAACACAGGAGCCAAGCGGCGCCTGTCGAGCGGTTGCCACGTACGCAGCGGATCGGGTTTGTCGTCATGCTGAATGCATTGAAGCAAATTCCAAGCCCCATCCTCTATATCTTGGCGGTGTTTCTCGAAAAAGCGTTCGCGATCGTCACCGTGCCGTTGATGGCTGCTCACCTCTCGCCGAGCGACTATGGACGCTTTGACCAGGCCTTGAGCCTCTGCGAACTTGTCGCGATTCTGATGACGTTGGGGGCCGCCGACAGCCTCGTGCGCTTCGCGAGCGTCGCCCAAACGGAGGACGAGCGCCGCAAGACCGCAGCCGATCTTCTCGGCACCGCACTCATCGCCGTGCTCGTGGTCGGCGTGATCGTCCAGCTCTCGGCAGCCTGGATCGCCGCAATCTGGAAAACGACCTTCGACTTGACGGCCTTGCGGTTCGGCCTTGCAGCCGTCAGCGTCGTCTGCTTGATCGACATGCCCTTGATGTGGATACGCTTCAACAATCAAGCGTACTTGTTCCTGATCATCGTTCTCACGCGAACGATCTTTACGGTCGGTGGAACGTGGTTGATGCTGACGTGGGGGTATGGTGGTGAAGGCGTATTGATCTTCAACTCGGTCATCATCCTCCTGTCCGCAGTCGCCCTCACTGCCTTGCAAATCCATTGGGTTGGAGTTAGCTTTTCCCTGCGCGGTTTCCGCCAGATCGCGGTCTATGGTCTTCCCCTCGTCGGTGCAGGCATTGCCATGTTTGCTATGGGCAATCTCAATCGGTGGTTCCTGGCTGGAAACGTAAGCTTTAGTGACATTGGCCAGCTTGGCCTCGCCACACGCCTAGCCGTTTTGACAGCCTTAGTCCTGCAACCGTTTATTCTGTGGTGGGGGCCACGGCGTCTCGCCGATCTCCAGAAAAACGAAGGTCTGACCATCAGCGCAAAGAATTGGTCGCTTGGCTATAGCCTGCTTATTCTTAGCAGCCTGGGTGTCGCCCTGGCCGGACCCGTGTTTATTACAGTGTTTTTGCCGCCAAGTTTCAGCCACGCCTCGGACTACCTGCAATTCCTTGTTCTCGTCCAACTGCTCAACACTCTGAGTTGGTTGTGCGCAACCGGCGTGTTTGCTCGCGCCAACGGCATGACGGTTCTGACAATTGATGCGACGGCTGCGCTGTGCGCGGTGATCGGGTTTGCCCTTCTGATCCCCCATTTCGGCGTCGCCGGAGCCATTACAGGCGTACTGATCGGTCACGCCATTCGTCTGTTGCTCTATCTGTGGGCTGGAGCCAAAACGGCTCCTATTCCCTACCCGACGCTCGCAGCCGTTGCGGCCCTCGTGCTTTGCGTCGTGATGGTTGCACTCGCTCCATCGCAACAACACGCGGTTTGGCGGACCCTGTTCGGCTTAGCCTGCCTCCCGGCCATGATCTTGATTTTATCTCGGTTGGGTCTGTTCCAACCGCCTCAAGAGCTGACAGATGTCATACGCACGTGGGGCCGCGACGGTAAGAATAGCGCTCTTGGAGATTAACCGATCGCGTCGAGATCACGGTCGATTGATCCTGCGACCTGCTTATATGGCCGCTGTGGCACGGTCGAAGCAACGTTGTTCGACATAAGTTCGCGTGCGGACCGTTATTGGAGTTGTGATGCCACTGCACATGAAAGCGCGACAGCGGATATGGAGGCAGCAGGCGATTGACGCCATTCCTTTCCTGTGGCCGGCATGGCGCGCCGCTGCGACGGGCAGCAATATCCTCGCTGCAACCGGCCGCTTCGATGCGTTGTCGGCGCAGATTGCCGCTCAAGTCCACCGGACGTCGCGCGATGAAGGCGCGCGCAAGATGGTCGATGCCAGTGTCCAAAGCTACCCGTGGAGCAAAAGCGATGCGCCGCGCGTATGGCAGCCTAAGTACATTCCTGAACGCCTCCTCGTCGTAAAGCCGTTCGTGTCAAGCGGCGAGAAAGGCGTGCTTCGAGTGATGTTCAGCGAAATGATCCGCGCCTTGCCAGACATTCCAGGCTTTGACGCCCTTGCCGAGCGCTACCATTTCGTGTTTGCTCCAAGTTGGGCGGGTGCAGCCGATCCGGGGTTGCTCCAGTACGCGAGATCGTCTGAGCCCATCACTGTCCTGACCAATACGATGGCCGATCAGGAGTTTCTCGAAAGCTACACCTCTGCGCTGAAGCCGTTGCGGCTTCCCTCGTGTGCCTGGGCAGACCCCAAGATCGCGGCCCCCTATCTGGGTCGCGAAAAGAAATACGACATCGTGATGAACGCAAGCTGGGCTCCCTGGAAGCGCCACTTTGCGCTTATCCGCGCCGTATCTGAAGTCCAACGCCCATTGAAAGTCGCCTTGATCGGCATGCCGTGGAACGGCGGCACCCGCGACGACATCTTGGATTGCGCGCGCATGTTCGGCGTCCAAGACCAGATCTCGATTTTTGAGCAGATCCCCTTCGACCGCGTCATGGACATCCTGAGCTCAAGCCGGGTTGCCGTTCTTATGAGCCTGAAGGAAGCCGCCAATCGGGCACTCGCCGAAGCGGTCTTGTGCGATGTGCCCGTGGTGATTTTGGATCGCTATGCCGGCGGATTTGAAGTGTTCATCAACCCAGGCACCGGTCGCATCAGCAGCGAACGCGATCTCGCGTCAACGCTCACGTGGATGCTCGATAACGCTGCGTCCTTCAGCCCTCGTGCATGGGCACTTGAGCACATGGCCTGCGAGCCGAGTTCGGCACGACTAAACGACTTTGTGAAGAAGCTCGAAATGTCGCGTTCTCGCCCCTGGACCGCGGATATGGTTCCCGCCAGCACAAGTCCAGAGTTGCTATATTGCGATTCAGCCCAACAGAAGATTTTCAAGGTTGAGAATGATTTTGTTCGCCGCTGTTTCACTCACAAACAACCCAGTCTGCAAGGCGCCGCCGTGTCGGGGTGACCCGGCTTTGCAACTCCTGGAGATAAAGGTGCAAGAATGATTTCCGCGTCCAAATATCACCGGCTGCGTCAGTGGCTGAAATCGGACAATTACTGGTTTGCAGTCTGGGCGCGCAATGCGCTTCGAACCTGGCGTCAGGTCAATCTGTCGTGGATTGGCTACATCGTTGTTCCGCTCTGGTATGTCCAAGTCGTGATAAGGGAAGTTTGGCGCAATCTGGCGCGGATCATTTGGTACACGCCCATCTTTCAATCCCGTCTGAAACAGCCAGCCGACGGTCTCATTTTGTGGAACGGAATGCCAGAGATCGCAGGTGCGGTCGACGTCACGCTTGGAAAGGGTGTGAAGTTCGCAGGGGCGGTTGCCATCATCGGCCGTCCCGCCGCCCGCGATTTGCCGCAACTGACAATTGGCGACAATACGTATATCGGCCCGCGGACCGTAATCGCCGTCGGCAATCGCATCCACTTCGGCAAGAACGTGCTGGTCGCAGGGCCAGCCTATTTCCCCGGCTTCCCAAGCCACCCCTATGACGCCCAAGCGCGTGCACGCGGCGAGCCCGAAACACAAGACCAGGTCGGCGACATCGTGATCGGCGACGACGTATGGCTCGCCACCAACGTCACCGTGTTGAAGGGCGTAACCATCGGTGCTGGCACCGTGGTCGGCACCGCGAGCGTCGTGACCCGCGATTTGCCCCCTAATGTGCTTGCTGCCGGGTCACCCGCCCGCGTCATCCGCCAGTTGCACCCCAAGGACCCCAAGGACCCCAAGTCTGCGGCGGCGAGCACAACCCAAGGAGACATCGCACTTGCCCTGATCAACGATTGTTTCACGACCATCCCCGGCCAGCCTCCCTGCGTGAGTGTTGTCGTGCCGTGCTACAATGTTGCGCCCTATGTTGGCGAAGCGTTACAATCAGTCTTCGCGCAAACCTTTCAGAACTTCGAAGTGATCGTCGTCAACGACGGGTCGCCCGACTACGAAGCCCTGCTCAACGTTCTCGCGCCCTTTATGTCGCGCATCGTCTACGTTGAGCGTGAAAACGGCGGTCTTAGCGCGGCCAGAAATTCAGCTTTGGCGGTCGCCAAAGGCGAATTCATCGCCTTGCTCGATGGTGACGACATATGGGAGCCACGCTACCTCGAACTGCAGGTCGCCGAATTGCGGCGAAATCCCTGGGCCTCGGTGTCCTACACAAACGCTCTCTATTTTGGTCAATCGGCCTTGGATGGACGCCGCTACATGGAAGTCTTTGACAGTCAGGGCCCGGTGACCATCGAAACCGTCCTGCGGGGACAGATAAACATCTTCGGCGGCCTGATGGCAAAGCGCGAACCCATGGTCGCCGTCGGCGGGTTTGACGAGTCGCTCCCATCCGCCGAAGACCTCGATATGTGGCTCAGGCTTCTGGCTGCGGGACACCAGTTCACCTACACGCGCGAGCCGCTGTATCGCTACCGCCAACGCAGCGGAAGCCTCACGTCAAACACGCTCCAGCTCAGCACCGCAGTCTTGACCGTCGTTCAAAAACTGATGGACACTCACAAGTTGACGGAGGCCGAAATCGCCGCGTGCCGTGAAAAGATCCTGAGCACAAAAGCCGAGATGGCCCTGCACGCAGGCAAGTTGGCTCTCAGCGCGGGTGACTACGAAAAGGCCACGCGCGATCTCTCCGCCGCACAGACTTACTACAAGCGCCCCAAGATCGGCTTGACGTTAGCTTTGCTCTGGTATGCGCCGCGGCCCGTCGTTGCGGCGATCTCCAGTCGCCTTGCGGGCTTGCCAAAAAGCAACGCGACGAATCCATGACCACGTCTCATCAGTCCATGACGGGGCCACATCCACCGACAGGCGGTCGCCTGTCATCGTCGTTCCGCTCACCCATGGGAGCGCGCGTAGCATGGCTCTGGCTCTTGCGGTCAGCAGCGTTTCACGTTGTCACCATGAACCGCATCAGTTACGCCGCGCCACACGCCAGGCGCTCTTTTAATCCTTGATGTGGAACGCATTCGGCACGCCAACACATGTGCCGCGCATATCCTCTCTTTTTGCAAGCGTCGTCACGGCGCGTGGACACAGTCATGAGTATTGAAAAGCCAAGGCTGAATGTCACCGTCGTCGACAGCGATGTGTCTTACCCGACAAACTCAGGAAAGCGCCTTCGCACCATCAATCTTTTGCTGCCTTTGGCGCGCCGCCACAACATTACGTACATAGGCCGCAGCACGAACGGCGCAGACGAAGCCGTGGCCAAAGTCTTCTTCGACACTCACGGCATTGAGACGGTGTTTGTCCGCGAACCGCTGGCCAAAAAAGTCGGTCCAAGGTTTTTAATGGATCTGAGCCGCAACCTGCTGTCACCCTTGCCGTTTTCTGTCGCATCGCACTTCAGCACCGCCATGCGGGCAGCCGTCACAAGACACGCCGCTTCATCCCGTGTCGATGTCATTCAGTTGGAACATCTCAGCTACCTCTACACGACCAATGGGTTGCCTGCCCCGATTGTGCTTCAAGCCCACAACGTCGAGTCGTTGATCTGGAAACGCTATGCTGAAACAGAACGCTCGCCATTAAAGAAAGCCTATATTGGAGAACAGTTTCGTAAATATCTAAAGTTCGAGCGAGCCGCATTTGAGCGCGTACAACGCGTCGTGTGCGTCAGCGGGCCAGACGAAAGACTCGCGCGTCAGCTTTACGGCGAACACATTCCAACGACCATCGTCGACAACGGGGTCGATATCGAAAACTTCGCCGGTCTTTCGTCACTTGAGGGTTCAAAAAAAGTGATCTTTTTGGGTGCTTTCGATTGGCGACCAAATGTCGATGCGGTCGACAATTTCCTATCGAATATTTTTCCCCGCTTGCGCGAAATGGTGCCCGACGCCGAGGCAAGCATCGTGGGGCGACGCGCCCCCCTTGCTCTGGCCCAACGGATCGCGGGAACCCCGGGCGCGACCCTGCACTCCGATGTTCCAGACGTGCGCCCCTATCTGTCGGCGAGCGCGGCAATGACGGTGCCGCTTCGGATTGCCGGGGGATCGCGGCTGAAAATTCTTGAATCGTTGGCGGCCGGTTTGCCGGTCGTGACAACAACCATTGGTGCGGAGGGCCTGGACGTGGTGGATGCGCGCGATGTTTTGATCGCCGATCATCCAGACGCCCATGCGCGCCATCTGGCTGCCGTCATATCGCAACCGGCGCTCTATCGGCCGATGATTGCAGCGGGTCGCCAGAAGGTTGTTGATCAGTATTCGTGGGCGATGCTGGCTGCCCGGCTTGAACAGACCTGGGAGGAGGTTGCCCTTGCGACGGCAGGCTCAGGGCCTGCAAAAAGCCGATGATCGAGCGGAAATTTACGCTGCAAGCCACCACTGCTTTGCGGGGCCTCGCTGACACGATATGTTCAAAGTTAAGCCATTGATGCGCAGCACAATCCCGCCGTTAACACATTGAGGGGTCTCACGCCTTGATCCTGAACAGCAACGCCAGCGCCAAAAGGCCTGACGGCATTGCGTCAGTCACGCTACTCGCCATCAGCGTTGGCGTGATGGTGGGCGGGCTGCTTCTGGCGCTCGCAACCGATCGATGGGAGATGCTGGCCGTCCTGGCAGCCGCGCCGTTGGTATTGGTGTTGTGTATTCTGCAGCCATTCGTGTGGTGCGTGGTTTTCATCTTGCTCGCGTATTTCCGCGTCCACGAAGCCTACCCGTTTCTGCTCCCGCTTCGCTTGCCGCTCGCCGTCGGCGCGATGTGTCTCTTGAGTTCGGCATGGCATGCGACATCGTTAGAATCGATCAAGGCCAAGTTCTGGACCACAGAACTGGTGCTGATGGTGATACTTTTCGTCCTCGTCACCGCTGGCGTATCGGTCGCACACAACCGGCCCATTGCATTCGCGGCATGGTCAGATGTCTATTGGAAGATCATCGTCATCTGCCTTGCAATCGCGTGGCTCGCCAACACGGTCAAGGATTTCAAGTTCGTTCTAAAGGCGTTTTTATTTGGCGGCGTCGCGATCTCGGTCGTTGCGATTTACAACAAGCTGAACGGTATTGGCTTGGTCGAAACCACGCGCGTGACGATCGGTCGTGATCTGATGTCGCCGTTGGGCGATCCCAACGATTTAGCCTTGGTGTTATTGACGCCGCTGAGCTTTGCCCTCGCGATGACGGTCTATGCGAAGTCTCGAGTGGCTTTCTTCGTCGCAGCCGCGATCGCAGCGCTGCTGTTTGCGGCCATTCTAGCGACGCAGAGCCGCGGGGGCCTGCTGGGTCTGGTCGCCGTTCTGGCTGTGGTTTCGATGAGATTTATCAAGTCGAAGTCGCTCATTGCACTTATTGTCGGGTCAGCGACGCTGATCACGTTTGTCGCGATGGGAATCGCGGAGCGGGGGTCGGGTGGGATTGAAGAATTATCACGCTCTGGGATCGACGATTCGTCGTTAGGGCGCCTCGTGGCCTGGCAGGCCGCAGTCTATATGGCCCTCTACAACCCGCTGAACGGTGTGGGCTTGGCGAATTTTGTGACGAACTTCTATATCTACACGCCGACCTGGATCGGGCGGTCGCTGGCAACTCACAGCACGTGGTTCCAGGTACTCGGTGAAGTTGGCTTCCCTGGCTTCATCGTTTTCATCTGGATGGTTGTTGCGACGCTCCGCAAAGCCTCGCGTTCGATCGCAAGCATCGATGCCATGGGGGCCGATCCGCAGATGCGCGCGCTGTCGCTTGGCCTACACGCAGGACTGATCGGGTTTTGTGTTTCCGGCTCCTTCCTTTCGATGGCGTTCAACTGGCCGATTTACATCCTCGTGGCCCTCACGAGCGCGTTGGCGCGCTATATCGAATATCATCGCGTCGTTCCGCCCTCCGCTACGACCCCAACGCCTCCGCATCCGGTCAGATGGCATGTTGCAGACTGGACTAAAGTAACTCAGGTCAATCCTGCTCACAGCTCAACAAGTATAGGCACCCATCGTGACTAATCTTATGACATCGAGCCTCTCCGATTGGCTGGCCATTCTGTGGCGCCGCCGGAGAGCGCTGATCATCCCGTTCTTATGTTTCACGGTGCTTGGCGTGTTGGCGGCATTTCTAATGCCGCGCTCATACGTCGCGCGATCGCTTTTTATGCTTCAAGAAGCCGAGCAAGGGCCTTTGATGCGCAATAGCGGAACTGAAAGAACGAACGACGATCTCGCGGACCGGATTTTGGGGCTGCAAACCCTTCTCAAGAGTGACCGCGTATTGACCGCGATTGCGGTTGAACTGAATGACGGTAATCTCCCTGAAGATCCCAAAATGCGCGAAACCATGTTGCGCAACATCAAAGACACGATCACGCTCCAGCAGATCAGCGCTCAGTTCATCGAATTGCGCTTGAAGTCCTCCGAACCGGTGGGCCTTGGCCGTCAACTCGAGACCGTCATGGCGATTTTGTTTGAGAACCTGATTGCGCCCGAGCGCAACGTCCAGACCGCGTCCCGTCTTGTCGTGGATCGCCGCGAACGCCAGCTCACAGATGCCGAAACCAGGTTGTCCGCGTTTGTCGAACGCAATCCCGACATCGTAGCGAGAGCAGCGCTCGAGGACGCGCCGGCCGTGTGCGCTGACATGTCGAGGTCTGCGTCAAGCCCTGGCGCGGCGCGATCAGCAGCCGATAGCAATCCAGCTTGCGTCAAAGCGATGGGGCCTGCCATTGGAACCGTCTCATCGGGAGCGGCGGAGCCAAGCGGCAGCTTGGCTTACCGGCGACTGACCAGCGGTGTTTCACGCGCGCGGGCCGCACAGTCCTTCATTGGAAAGCGCATCGGGCCCGTCGGCAACGAGTCGATGCTGGGGATCCTGCGCGCGCCTGAGCGCGTCTTGATTATCGACGCACCGCGCGATCCGCAGTTTCCCGTCATCGGCCGGGCGGTGATTGTCCTGATCGGAGTTTTGTCGGGGCTGCTGCTGGGGCTTGGATTGGCGCTCGTACTGGAACTGTTTGATCAGCGCATACGGACCACAAAGCAGCTGGAGAACCTGATTCCGGCGCCCATGATCGCCCGCTTGCCTTTTATGGGGTGAGACACCCGTGCAAATGGACCAAACAAAAAGCCTGCCCGTCGGCTCACGAGTGTCAGTTCTGTATCGTGACCGGTGCCGTCGCGGTGTCGCGATTTTGAATAAGTTTTGCGATCACGGCGGCTTTGACTTGGGGGTCGGACGGGAAGAAGCCATACTCAAGCTCGGCCTTGGATTGGGCCAGAATGGCCCCAAGCCCCACGAATCGCACGCGTGAAGTTAACGCCGTTAAGACCTGATCGACAGCCTTCACACTTTCGGTGCGATCAAACGCCCTTGCGTCCGAGGCATATTCTAGCCGGTCGTGAAAGATAGCAATACTTCCTGGCCGGATCGTGCGCAGAACCCGGGTAGAAATCTCTTCCGCCGACACCGCCAGATGATCCTCCGAAGCAACGTCCCATAAAACCGTCGTGTAGCCTGCAAGGCGTGTCGTCAAAACCGTGGAAAGGTCCCAGTCCCCAAATGGTGGCCGAAAGAGTTTGACGTGGTCCCTCGGCAGGGCCTTGCTGCCATTTCGGATGGACGTAAACAAATCCTTGGCACTGATTAAATTGGCGGACTGGTGGCCTGCCCCGTGATTGCCAATGTCGTGTCCTTCCCGCGCCACCTGCAACACCAGTTCGGGATATCTCGCCGCACGCGCTTCCAGCATGAAGAACGTTGCCTTCGCGCCGTGACGCCGCAGGATTTCAAGCAAGCGGGGTGTGTAGACGGGGTGCGGACCATCGTCGAAGGTCAACGCGACGCAATCGGCCGATTGAGTACGGCGAACGGCCCCGAGGCGTAGCGCACGCAGGACTGTGAGGCCCCCGGCCTTGACGTACGGTTTTACGGCAAAAGACGTCATGAAAGGGTTCCGTTTTAAAAACGACGATGAACAACATGAACCGGGGTGACGGTTGGTCCCGCCCCTACAGCCAAGGCAGCAAAATATCCCTCGCGCGGACCAAAGCTATGGACGGTGCTAGCAATCTGTCGCGGTGTATCGCAGTTGGCAATCGTCGTCACGTTGCCCCAGGCGCCATCGTGGTCGAACGTCACTTCGATCGATGAAGGCTTCGTCGCAAGACCCGTCCCTGCAGCCTTGAGAACCGCCTCCTTGCAAGTCCAGAGTTTCATAGCGTAACCGTCGCGCTCAATCAACGGCATCGCAGCGAGCGTTGATTTTTCCAGGACTGTCATCGCAGCGGCAGCAATCTCGTCATGCATTGGTTGAAACGCTTCAATATCAACCCCGAGCGGCGCTTGGCGGCAGACCCCAGCCAACATGACGTCACGCGAATGGGACAGATTGAAATGCAGATCATTCGTACCCGTTCTCAGGAATGGCTTGCCGCCAGCATGTTCGGCGATGTCGAGATCCCCAGGGCTTTGCCCGGTATACGTCGCCAGAATTTTGCGTAACAATCCGCGCCGGATGCGATACGAACGGCGGTCTTGCTCCTTGTGGAACCGTGCCGCCCGCGCCCGTTCCCCTGGCGACAGCCACCCCTGCAGCACGCGATAACGGTCACTGCCACAGTCAAGATCGCACATCCAGAGTTCGACTTGCGTCATCGCCTCTCAGCGCCTTCCACCGTGTGTGTTTGTTTGAGCTCGCGGTTCACTTAACAAAAATGCAGTCGAGCCCTCAGTTGAAACACGAGATGTGAATGAATTGCCCCAAGCCATGGTCTAGCGCAGTCCATTGATAGGCACCGAAAAAGAGTTGTAAGCCTTAAGGCGTTCGCACTATCGATGCGGCGCAACGGTATCGTGGACGGAGCAACGACGTATCCAGCCAGAATGCATCCAGCCAGAATGCATCAAGCCAGGATAGCGCGATAGGCCGCGATCGATGACTGCCAGTCGAACCGGTTGACCACGAACGCGCGACACGCATCACGGTCGATCGGCCCTGAGAGCACGTCGCGCAGGCCCGCAGCCAGCGCGGCACCATCGACAGGCACGAGCCGCCCTGTCGACGGATCCACGGCGTCGGCGACGGACCCGACCTGCGTCGCAACAACCGCGACGCCGCACGATTGGGCTTCCAGCAAAGCACGTGGTAGCCCTTCGTTGAGCGAGGGCAACGCAAACACGTCGAACGCTGGTAACAGCGCTTCCATGTTATCGATGCGCCCGACGAAGTGAACGCGGTGCGAGATGTTCAAGCTTGCCGCCTGTTGGAGCAGCGCCTCCTTCAGCGGTCCTTCGCCGGCCAAGACAGCATGCACGTCGCCGGGAAGTTCAGCGAGCGCATGGATCAGCAGATGCTGCCCCTTAACTTCGACAAACCGACCTGCCGTTCCAACGACGCGCCAGCACGGATCGATCCCGAATTGGCTGCGCGCCTTGCGTGCGTCGCTGAACACATAGCGCTGCGTATCGATGGAGGGCGGAATAATCGTGAACGGGGTTCGCGGGAGAAAGGCACCGACGTCGTTTGCAATTTGCCGGGTGATCGCGACACGGCGGGGTTTGACGACGCGCTCAAGAAACCGCGCATATCTGATGTGGACCGGATTGCGCGTGTAATGCCACGCATCGTGTTCGACGTGGACGATATGTGGAATGCCCGCGAGACGGGCCGCGAGCCCGCCATAGATCATCGGCCCGATATGGTGCAGAATAATCCCTGAAGGACGCAAGCGGCGCAATCGTAGTGTCAGCCGTCGCAAAAGCGACAGGTCAAACCCCGCGCCCTGCTCCATACCCTCGAAAATCGGTCGCACGGTCTCCAGCACCGGCCAGGCCGCGATCAGCTCGTCCGTCCGATGATGGAGGCTGAACAGGCCGCGACTGGCCACGTCGGCCTTGATCAGGTCGAGCGCAAGAGTTTCGATGCCGCCAGCCCCCATTTTCTGTACGATTTGAACGGCGCCGTACCTCCTGTGCGTCGTTGTCGCCGGG
>JBBRKD010000007.1:0-12090 GCA_038218255.1 Hyphomicrobiales bacterium
GAAGCACGGACGGCCCTCACCACCGCTAAACCTTCAAAGCCACTCCCGGTCCAGCTGCGTGGCGAAAGCCGCGATGAACTCAGGATAACCCCGGCATACAAAGCAGCACGCTCGCCCGATCGGGCACTGTGCGGTTCCCCCGAAAAAAGTCTTGCGCCGTCCCACTGTGACAAGGTTTTAATCCATCCTGTGGATGACAACAATGTTGCAATTTTGCACAAAGATCATCCGCACAACTCTTGCGCGCATTAGGTGACCCTCTGCATATCCCCGGTGGATGTGGCAGTCAGGTGGGTGATACACGTTTTGCGGGTGAAAACGTGGTGGCTTATCGACCACGCTGGGGCTGTAGCCTGCCACACGTCTTGACTTCTCCACAGACCTTCATTAACTGAAATTTAGCGTTGACAATTATTTAATTCATTCGCAGCGCGCCGGTGATCATCCTTTGACGGACGATGTTAACGACCTCATCTGAATGCCTTTAAACGCATATGTTTTAAGCAAATTCCATGGCTGTGTTCGTTTTGTGAGTAGTGCCGATGTCAAGCGTTGGACGGATCAGAGCGGCGAAACCGACGCTTCTCGTGCTTCAAGGTCCGGTTGGCGGGTTCTTCGGACACCTCGCAACCGCCGCGCAGATGGCGGGCTATCACGTTCTCAACGTCCACTTTAACCTCGCCGACCGCCTTTTTAAGAACGGCGGGATCGATCTTATTTGTCGCGAACCGCCCGACAAGTGGGAAGAATGGATCGAGCATCTGTGCCGCGAGTGCAGGCCGGATGCGGTTCTCATGTTCGGCGACAGACGGCCGGTTCACATTGCCGCCTGCAACGTCGCTGATCGTCTCGACATTCCCGTCTACAGCTTCGAAGAGGGCTATTTGCGGCCCGATTTCGTGACCTTTGAACGCCACGGCAACAACGCGCGCTCGCCGCTCCCGCGTGCGAACTCGGCCTACGCCGTAGAGCAAACCGCGCGCTCAAACGTGCGCAAAGTCGCGCCGTCCTTCCTGCCGATGTCGCTAGCAGCCATCAGCTACTTCGTTGCCCTCGCCGCAGGCCGCCCGATTTTTCCCAAATATCGCCATCATCGCGTCCGCCCGCTGGTGGGCGAGGCGGCCTGCTGGCTCCGCAACGGCGTGCGCAAACTCACGTCGATCCGGCGCGACCGCCGGATAGAGAGAGCGCTGACCCACGACCTGCCGAAGCAGTATTTCATGGTCGCGCTCCAGGTTCACGACGATCTGCAATTGCTCCACCACGGCGCCAGCTGGACGCAAGAGCGGCTGATCGAACAGTCGATCCGCTCGTTTGCCGCCCATGCGCCCAGCGATACAGCCCTCGTCATCCGCTGCCATCCATACGACCGCGGACACCGGTCCTATGAAGGGCTGGTCACGCGCGTGGCGGCCGACGCTGGCATCTGGAACCGCGTTTATCTCATGCAGACCGGTCACGGGCCCACGCTGCTTGCGAAGGCGGCAGGCCTCGTGACCATCAACAGCACCATGGCGCTCTCTGCATTGTTTCACGGCTGCCCGGTCTATGCGCTCGGCGACACATTCTACAGGGTCGACGGTTTGATCGCAGATCGGCGCGACGAAGGCGGCCTCGCGTCATTCTGGACGCGCCCGGTTGCGGTCGACAAAGACTTGTTTTCGAGGTTCACGTCGGCCGTTCGCGAGCAATCGCTGATCAATGGCAGCTTCTATGACAAAACCCATTGGACCGCGATGACGTCTGATGTTTTTGCGCGCCTTGCGGCAGACGGCATAGCTATCTCCGATCCGCAGCCAAACCCTGCGCGTCGCCCCCAATTCCGCATCCGCCCCATTCGCGTTTCGTCGCGGCGTGCGGCCTGAACCCGACGCTCGATGTGAGGACACCTCCGCGGCCTCATCGGTAGAGCGTTCAACGCGCCACCCAGGTTGACCCAACCCAGCACCTGCGGCACACCTCGACCTCAGTTGCGCCTGATCGCAACGCGCGCAAATGGCAGAGCGGGCCCGTGACCGATCCCTACAGAGTTGCGCTCGAAGACACACCCGTCACAGCCCGGATTGCCGTCCCGTCGGCGGGCATGCGCGCGCTGCCTCATCTGGCGGCTTTCCTGGGTGGGCGCGAGCTTGTCGCGTTTGATGGCGCCCCGGTCGCCTGCGTGGTCGGCTGGGGCGATAAACCCTCGGGCCAGTCAGCCCGCCGGGAGGCTGCCCGCAGGCACATTCCCTTCACGCTGCTCGAAGACGGTTTCATCCGATCTGTCGGTCTCGGCAAGGCTGGCGCTCCGCCCGTCAGCGTGGTGCTCGACGACCGAGGGATCTATTTTGACGCCCGCACACCCTCGCGGCTTGAAGCGCTGTTGATGTCGCCTGACTGGCTGACGCCAGACCGACGAGAGGCCGCAACGGCGGGCCTTGATCGGTGGCGTCACGAACGCCTCAGCAAGTACAACGTCGGCGTTGAGAACTCACGAGACGACGATCGCCGCTTCGTCGTGCTCGTCGATCAGGTCGCAGGCGATGCATCGATCCCAGGCGCACTCGCCACGGCGGCCACGTTCGATGCCATGCTCGCGGAGGCACTGGCCACCCACGGTGCGGGCGGGCTTGCGATCCGCTCCCATCCAGATGTTGCCGCTGGCAAGGCGCGCGGACATCTGATGGCCGCCGCCCGGAAGCAAGGTGTAACCGTGCTTGACGATCGCCGTCCGCCCACGCGGTCCTCGACCGCGCATCCGCAATATGGACAGTCTCGAGCGGGCTAGGGTTTGAAGCGATCCTGCGCGGCATCTCTGTCACGACGTTCGCAGTCCCGTTCTACGCTGGCTACGGGTTGAGCCAAGATCGTGCCCGCGATCCGGCATCTCATGCAGCGCTCACACGGCGCGGGGCTACGCGCTCGGCGCAAGACCTCTTCGCCGCAGCCTTCATCGCGTATTCCCGCTATGCTGATCCGGTGACCCTCGCGCCCTTGACGCTTGATGGTGCCATGGACCGCCTCATCGACTGGCGACGGCGGGCTCGCGAACTGGCAGCCGGCAAAACGATCTGCGTCGGCTTTTCGCGTTGGAAGCAACCGACCGCGCGCGCTTTCCTCGGCGGTGCGGCCAACCCTGTCGCGTTCGTTGGCAAACCGCAGCTTCGTGCAGTCCCGACGTTTGCTGCCGATGCGCGGCGCATTGCGGTATGGGGCGTTGTCGATCCGCCAGGCTTTGAGGCAGCCGTGCAGGCGACCAGCCGGACACTGGTGCGCGTGGAAGATGGGTTTATCCGCTCGGTCGGGCTTGGCTCCGATCTGCGTGCGGCAGGCTCACTCGTCCTCGACGACGTTGGCATCTACTATGACGCGAGCCGGGAAAGTGGCCTGGAACGCCTAATCGAGACAGGCCGGTTCGATGTCGCACTGATGGCGCGCGCCGCAGCGCTGCGGGCGCGCCTCGCAAACAACGGCACGACGAAATACAATCTGGGCACACCAGCGGTCGATCTGCGGGCTCTCGCCAGAGGCCGCCCCGTTATCGTCATCGCCGAACAGGTGCCGGGGGACGCCGCCTTGCGTCTGGGCGGAGGTGCGATCGCAACCAACCTCGCGCTTCTCAAAGCTGTCCGCGCCGACCACCCCGCTGCGTTCCTGGTCTACAAGGAACATCCAGACGTGGTTGCGGGAAACCGCCGAGGCCGCCTGCCCGCCGCAACGCTGCGCGGTCACGCCGACCTCGTCGTCTCGGTCGGCGATCTCGCGGGGCTCTATGCCTCGATTGATGCGCTCCATGTGATCTCGTCGCTCGCAGGCTTTGAGGCCCTGTGCCGAAACGTGCCCGTGACGGTCTGGGGCCGCCCGTTCTATGCGGGATGGGGCCTCACCACGGATAAAGAGCGATTTACGCGACGCACGCGTCGCATCACACTCGATGACCTCGTCGCGGCAGCCCTTATCCTTTACCCGCGCTACATCGATCCGGTGAGCGCCATCCCGTGCTCGGTCGAGGATTTTCTGACAAGCGTCGAACGGGCACGCGCAAACAGCGCAAACCCGCAGAAATCGCAGGCGGGGCTCATGCACCAACTCGCCCGGTTCAAGCGCTGGCTGCTCGCCTAGACCAGTTTGGCGAATTCGGCCACTCCGACACCGACGCCATGATACTCCCGGTACCAATCGACGAATGCTCGCACTCCGACCGGCACCGGCGTCGAAGGCCGGTAGCCCGTCAGCTGCACCAGCAGATCGGCATTGGCAAACGTGCGCGTCACGTCGCCTGGCTGCATCTCCATGTAGTTGCGCACGGCCTTGCGCCCGATGCAGCGTTCGATCTCCTCGAGAAAATCGAGCAGATTGACCGGCACTCCGCCGCCGATATTGACGATGCGGTAGGGCGCAACGGGGGAAAGATTATCGACGCCGTCTGCCGGTTCAGCCTCAACGGCTGGCCGAACCGGAGGCACCTGCGCGAGGCGATATATACCCTCGACCAGATCTTCCACATACGTGAAGTCACGCTCCATCTTGCCATGATTGTAGATGTCAATCGGCGTGCCATCGATGATGCCCTTGGTGAACTTGAACAGCGCCATATCCGGCCGCCCCCACGTTCCATAGACCGAGAAAAACCGGAACGCCGTGGTCGGGATCGACCACAGGTGGGCATAGCAATGCGCCATCTGTTCGGTCGCCGCTTTGGTCGCGGCATAGAGCGTGAGCGGTGTCGCCGTACGATCGGTTTCGCGGAACGGCATCACGGTGTTTGCGCCGTAGGCTGAGCTGGTCGATGCCAGCATGAAATGTTGCACCGGGTAGCGCCGTGTCAGCTCCATCACGTTGAATGTGCCGACAACGTTCGCATCGATGTAGGCGCGTGGGTTTTCCAGGCTGTAGCGAACGCCCGCCTGGGCTGCCAGATGGATGACGATGTCGATCTTTTCTCTCGCCCAGATCGCTTCCATCGCGGGCATGTCTTCAAGCATCGCCCGGTGGCCGACGAAGCCATTGCGTGCGTCCAGCAGCGCGTTGCGACGCTCCTTCAGTTGCACGTCGTAATAGGGTGTGAAGCCATCGACGCCGACGACTTCGTGGCCTTCGTCGAGCAGCCGCTTCGCCAGATGAAATCCGATAAAGCCAGCCGTTCCCGTCACTAAATAGCGCATGAATCATCCCTGCAGACATGAAGTGCAAACCAATAGCGCACGCTTACGTGGGGACCCGGTCAAAGTCCAATGGGGCATCAACCCGAAAACGCCCCCTGCGGCGAAGGCGCACTCGTGGTGGGCTTTCAGATCAGACCGGAAGCGGCCGCGTGAAGATGAACGCGCTGTTGCCCCCGCTGCCGCCAAGATCAACTGGTTGGGCAAATCCTGCGCTTTCAAGCGCCGTCAGAAAATCGCGCCGGTCTTGGGGCTGTGGACGGGCTTGGACGAAATGAGCGACGTCGAGGATTGCTCCACCATATTGATTGAGCGCTGCGATTGCGCGCGCGTGCGCGTCTGGCGGCGCTGTAAACACAAAGTCCACGGCCACGAAGAGCGCGCGCGACACGTCTTCGCCATCGAGCACTTGAGGCCATGCGCCATGGATTAAAGTAGCGTTTGCGGCCACACTTGGATACCGAGCGGCAAGGCCCGATTTGAGTTCGACCATGCAATCGTAGCGCGCCTTGGAAACCTCGATCGCCACAACCCTCCGCCCCAAGACCGCAAGCGCCAGCCCGAGCTGGCCAGTACCAGCGGCTGCCTCGATGATCACGTCGTAGTCCCGGTAGCCTCCAGCCAGCGCCTGCAGCACCAGCCGATCATCGGAACCGAACGCCTGACCAAGGCCGATGCGGTTCGCGTAATAGGCACCGAGCCCGCTCCCGTCGGCACCCAGCCGCGCGATGCGTTCGCCGAGGATCGTGACCATCTCAGCTTCCAGCCGCCCGAGATCGGCGAACGCCAGCGCACTGGCCACTGGCGATGACGGTGCCAAAGCGACCGGCAAGATGGCCGGACCCACACGACGCGTTGCAATCGCGCCCGCTGATTCCGCCTCGCTCGGCAACCGCCCCGACCGCGTCGCGGCAAACGAGGCCGCAAAGCTGACCAAGGCCTGCCCGGCGTCCGGCAGGAAAGCGGGCCGGTAGTGCGCCGTATCGGCCCCATCCTTCTCAAACACGGCGGCTTGGCCAAAACTCTCGATAAATCGGCCCGGCTGGAACACGGGCACGCTCGCGTCTGCTGCGGCAGCGACCACGGTTTCGATCACTTGCCGACGGCGCGCGATCAAGCGCCCATCACTCCCAACGGCATCGACATGCGTCACGACGCCGACGGGTCTCCCCGCAAACGCCACAAAGTCGATTAGCGCACGCGCGATGTCAGCCCGGCTCGTGCGCGTCAGACGAGCCCTGCGCAGCATCGCCAGAGACGCAGCCGGTGGCGCGCGATCCGACACTACAACTTCGGCAACGGCTGCCCCAAACAACGGCTCGGGATCGTCACCCCGCGTCAACGAGGTCCACCAAGCCCGGGCCGCAGGCCCGCCGAGATCGACAAACGACCGCACGATCTCTTGCCCGTGAAGATAGACGCCATCGGCCGTAATCTCGTCGTCTGCGCAGACCTCAACGAGGATGGCATCGACCCCGTCGAGAAACCCTTTCAGTCCTCCCGGATGGGGCAACCGTGGCAGCTGATACCGCCCCTCAAGAAAAATCCACGGATAGGCCGCGACATCGACGGTCGAGGTTCCGCTGAGAATGGCGAGGAACTGGAGATGTGTCCGCACAGTGTGAAAATAATGGGTGGTCGCAAGCGCCAAGTCGGGATAGGCCGCCTCGCCATGAACGCCCGTCGCAAACACCGGTCCATGGACGCGACACGACCCCAGCGTCATCAGCCGGATGGGGCGGCGCGATTGGTTCAGCTGAGACGCCACAGTGGCTAAGGTTGCCTGGGCTAGGGTTGCCTGGGCTAAGGATGCTAGGTTTGGTCGCGGCGGGGACGCTGACTTCAGGTCAGGAACATCGTCGGGGGCCACGTCAGGCACGATGGATGCCATCGGTGGCGCAGCGGAGGTTGGAGCCGTCGGAATCGCCGACCTGGGCAGCCCGAAAAACCATCGTGACACCATGCCCAATGCTCCCGAAAGCCAACGGCTGCCGCCGAGCTGAGCGGCTAATCTTTTCGTCGGACTTTACACAGGACATTGGTACTCGAACCTGCCTGGATCGTCGACCTGGATTTGTGAGCGCTCCCGAGCCAGAGTGTCGTCACATAACAAAGCAGCAAGACGACGAGAATTGGCACCGCCATCGGCACTTTAGACGTGTGCATCGCAACGGAAACTGCTATTCCAATGGCATTGAAGCGAAGTTTGCTGCGGCGCGAACTTGCACGATGACGTCGCGCCAAGAGAGTATTGATCTTGCAGTCTTGCCACGGAGTTCATGAGTATGTCGGCGTCGACGGTTGACCTTTTTGGTTTGCGCGCTTTGGCAGCAACCTCGCCGCCTGTTCCGATTGCCTCGGCTCACACCCCTCAGCGACCAACCGCTGAAGCGCCCACTTCACAAGCGCCAAGCACGGGCTCCGCTGAACGCGCAACTATCGTTCAAGCCGCGAGAGACTGGGGTTATTTCACCGGAGCCATCAAGAGCCGCAAGGACCTGTGGATGGGTCGGCGCATCCTTGATGTCGGCATGGGCGGCGGCCCCCACTCCATCAGCTTCATCGAAGGCGGCGCAGCCAGCTACGTCGGCGTCGATCCGCTTGTTGGTACGGGGCATGTGCGCGACTTCCGCAACCTGGCCGATCCAAAAATCCCGGCCTACCACGCCTTTCCCCATCCGGTCGCCGAGATCATGCGGGTCTACCCCAACATCCATCTCTACACCGGGCTGCTGGAAGACGTTGCCGATGAGGTCCGCGCCCACAAGGTCGATATCGCCATGATGGCGGCGGTGACTGAGCATCTGGAACGACCCTATGACGTCATCCGCTCGATCTGGCACTGCCTGGACCGTGGCGGCCATCTGTGGATCAGCCACTGCAACTACTATTCCTGGACCGGCCACCATCGCAATCCGCGCAGCGTCGCTGGCTGGAACCAAAACGATCCCGAGCAGAGCAAGCACGTGGATTGGAAACACCTGGAGCCAGACCACCCCGATTACAGCAATCGTAATTTCAACCGCGTCCGCATGGCCGACCTGCGAGACGTGATCGATAAATACTTCGAGATCGTCGAATGGAAAGTTTGCGTCGAGGGCCTGTCACGCCTCACGCCGGAGCTGCGTTATAAATGGCGCAAATACACGCTCGAAGAATTGCTGGGTCAAAATATTTACATCACCGGTCGCCGCCGAGATGTGCCGCTTGGCCTCGATCTAGCGGCACGGGAGTTGCATCATCCAAAAGAAACATATCTGGCCAACGCCGATCATTCAGCAGAACCCTTGGGTCGCTACGCCCTGGCAAATTCCGTTTATTTTTCCGGCCAGCACGGTTTGCACAACCACTCTGACAACGACAGCGCAGCGCTAAGGGTCTTTGAACACCTGAAAGCTGGCGATCGCATCACGTTGGCGAAGTTCACCCATACCCGCACGGTCACGGTCGCCGAAGTCGTCCGGCCTCAAGGGGCTGTGCCACGGCTGCGGCTCGTCGAGATAACCCCGCCCGAGATTACCAACGGCAATCACGACCAGTGGACAATCGTCGATTTGGGTCCGATCGAAAGCCTCTACAATCGCGCCGCGCCCACCACGACACCAGCGCCTGCGACCGCGACTGCAATTGAAACAGCGCCTGCCAAGGCAGTGACAACGCCGGCCGCTCACCCTCCCGCGTCGAGCGGTCCACAACCCGGTGGACGATTGGAGACAGCGATCGCCAACGCCGTCGGCCGCTTCGGGAATGACCCGGCAGCCGTCGGGGTCATCACCGGCCTCGCTGGCACCATTGGCGACGAGGCCTATGCGCAATTGCAGGCCCGGCACGCCGAAACGGTTGCCAACGCCACCCGCTCAGATGGTGACCACAAGTACCTGGATATTCCCTATTGGGTGGGCCACAAATTCAGCCTCACCCAAAAGCTCGGGCTGGTCGGAGAGGCCCCGCGAAAGGTTCTAGACCTCGGCACGGGTGCTGGCCATTTGCTCTATGTTCTGCGCGAGCTCGGCCACACGGCTGTCGGTGTGGACGGGACGAATGCGATCCATTCCGATGTCGCCAACCTGCTCAAGGTCGATCGTCGCACCGCGCCCATCTCCGCCCAGACCCTGCTTCCCAACTTAGGGCATAAGTTCAATCTCGTGACCTCCGTTTGGATCAACTACGACCGCACCTCTTCCAGCCCGTTGCCGGTCTACTGGGGTGCGCGCGATTGGGCCTTCCTGTTGAATGATCTCGTCGCGCACCATCTGACATTCCCAGCACGCGTTCATCTGGAACTGAACGAACACCAACTGGTGCCTGGCGTATACGCCCAAAACGCTGAGCTTCTGGACTGGTTCAAGAGTCAGGGGGCCATGGTCGACAGCAGGGCTGGCATCGTCAATCTCACGATAGCGACACCCCGGAACTTTGTCGGATGACATCCATCGACGTCCGTAACGGCGGAAACGGCGCGGTCACGGTCTGAGACGAAACGGAAAGCCTTTCCAGGAATACTATGGGCGCGTTTGACAAACTGAAAGCCGAATTGCGTGACGCGTACGTAGAGCGAGGCGTGAAACGCGTTGTCTATTTCCATTGCGATCACTGGGAGCCTTGGCGAGCGTTAAATGGCCAATCGGCCATCAATCAGCGTAACGCTGACGAAGCTGTTCGCTTTGCCGACGTGATGAGTGGAATTGATTTTGGCAGCAAACAAACTCTATTCTACAAAAATTCAATCACGTACGTTTACGACCACGATCAGAACACGTCATCGGGCGTCAAAGTCGCCCCGGAAGACCAAATCCGGTTCAACCATAGATATCCCGAACCGCAAGACATTGCAAAAAAGGCGATCAATTACGTCGCACAGAAATCCGGGATGGACATTCAAATCCACATACATCATGAAAATGTCACATACAATACCGATCATAAGTCTAGTGCTGTTATCGATTTCATACAAAGTCCATTGGCGCGGCACTTCGAGGAAGAGCGTTTCGACCTTTTAGTGAAGCTGTCTCTCAAGGCAACCGCAGAGGAAATCGGACGCAAACTCGAACGGTGGTTTTTTGTCCATGGCCACTGGGGCCTCAATGCATCCGATCCGGCCGTTTGCCATTTAACGCGCGAGATTGCGATCCTGCGCGCCAACGGCTGCCTGGGTGACTTCACCGTTCCATCGGGACGGCCTGCGGTAAACCCGCGACTGGAAGTCCCGTATTTTGTGACGCCGACGGACGCACCTAAAGGTTACGATCTCCAAGAGGCAGGGCCTGAACTCGCGTATGGTAATAAGACCGCCAAAGACCGCGGGAAATTTCTGATCTGGTCGTCTCTCATCAAGCATCGCGGCGCTTCGCTCGACTATTACGCCCCTTGGCTGCGTAAGCGGCTCGACGACATCGACGCTCTGGCCCATGAATACATCGCCCAATCGTATCTGGTCGATGGCACGTTGTTTATCAAAACCCATGCCCACTCGATGCATCCTCAATACTATGACGACACCCGCCTCGCCATTTTTCCACACGCATACCCGCCGATCCAGAACCTGTTGTGTGTATTATTCGATGCTGCCGCGAGCGCGGGTGCCGACGTGTCGTTTCTCACGGCGAGCGAGGTCTATGACCTCTTGGTCACGGCGGACTACACACCACCCGACGGCTTTGCCCTCACCATGCCGGGCGCTCCGCCGGTCATCGACGGCTGCGTGCCCGCAGACCGCCGCATGAAACTCGATGGGCCGATTGTGACCCTCACAGCGCCGCCAATCCAAGGTCCCGCTGCAGTGCCGGTGATCACAAAACGCGCGCCGGCACCGAAAATAGCCGCCCCGGTCGCCGCAGTGGCCCCAAGACCAAGTGCTGCAGCCGTCGCGATCACAGCAGCCGTCATCGAAGACGAGCGGCCGCTCCGCGACGTGGCCATGATCGACACTGTTGCGCGCACGCTTGTCCGCGACAGGGTCAAGGCACTCGGCGACGTCGAATCGGGCGCTGGAAACTATTACGTGCAACGCGCCGACGGCGACGCATTCCTCACCGCGTACGAACGAACGTTGGCGTCCTATCTCGCCTCAGAGCCCGCGTTTGAAAGCTACCACGAGGTCGGCTGTGGGTTTGGCGCCCTGCCGATCCTGCTGGCCGCCAACGGCATGCCGACTGTCGGCTTTGAAATTGATCGCAAGCGCGCAGATGGCGCTCAGACGCTTTTGCTCGAAGTCACACGCGCGCTCGCGGCCGATGGCCGCCGCCTTCCTGCGCCGTGCGAATTCGTGTGCGGGCGTTTCCCCAACGCGGTCGCGCCCAGACCAACAACAAACAGCCTTGTCTTTTTCACCAATGTGACGGCAACGACGAGCGCCGAACAACGCAACGATATTCTCGTATTATTGCGCGGCTATAAATCGGTTATTCTCGACGTCCAGCGCTTCCTCGATCGCCGCACGACGAGAGCAGAAGAAGATGCACTCATTGCCGACCTGAAGGCTGCGGGCCTGGGTGAGCCGCGCGTTGCGTTCGATCTCAAATCGACTGGACGTTATGTCAGGTTCGATCGGGCGGCTCCATGACACGGGCGATGTATGTGATACAAAACGAGTTTTTAGTGGGGACGGGTTGATATGAGCGTGCATCCCGTGAAATTGCGTGAGACGCCGGGCGAGGGTGGTAGCGGGCAACCGGCCGTGATCGAGGCAACGTTAGGTCCTGGCCGCTCCGCTAATCGCGCACGCGCCCGCCAACGGGGCGGCAGGGCCATCATACTCTCGGCCATTCTTTTCGTTCTTGGACCGATCCTCGTCGCGACCTGGTTCTACACGACCGTTGCAGCTGAACAGTTCGTGTCCGAATTCAAGCTCTCGGTCCGTGGCCCGGACCGGTCGTCTGACTTTGGCGGCGGCGGCGGATCGGCCGTGATCGGCGGCATGATCGCCGATGCGTTCGTCGTCACCGAACTG
>JBBRKD010000008.1:0-11552 GCA_038218255.1 Hyphomicrobiales bacterium
ATAAGCGCGCGTCGATGGTGCGCGCGCTGGACTACATGGGCCTGACGCCCGGCACGCCGATGACGAACATTCCCCTCGACGTGGTCTGGATCGGGTCGTGCACCAACGGCCGCATCGAGGATTTGCGCGCGGTCGCCAAGGTCGTCGAAGGCCGCAAAGTGTCAGGCACCCTGGACTACGCGATGATCGTGCCGGGCTCGGGTCTCGTGAAGGCACAAGCCGAAGCAGAAGGCCTCGATGTGATCTTCAAGGCGGCGGGCTTTGACTGGCGCGAACCGGGCTGCTCGATGTGCCTTGGCATGAACCCCGACCAGTTGAAGCCCGGCCAACGCTGCGCTTCGACATCAAACCGCAATTTCGAAGGCCGCCAGGGCAGGCTTGGCCGCACGCATCTGCTCTCCCCCATCATGGCCGCCGCAGCTGCCATCGAAGGTCATTTCGTCGACATCCGAACGTGGGAGTAAGGCGTTGTCTTACGCCACCGCTGCTTCTCTCACGGTCTCGGGGAACAGCTGCGCGCGGGCGCGCGTGATTTCGGCCTCTGAGATGCGGAAGAAGCGGTTCTGCAGCGAGCGCTTGGCGTCGATGCTGCGGAAGTCCCGCCCCATGAGCACCGCAGGCGCGTTAATGCCGGGATAATCGTCGCCGCGCGCAATTTCGCGGAACGCACACATCATGGCGTAAAACTTAACCTGGCTGGGGTTGATCGAGATCAGCCCGTAGTCGGCCCGCGCCGCATTCGCAACGATCATACCGGCACGAACGAGCGTGGCGTAAAGCGTCGTGCGGAAACTGGTGTTCGTGAGGTCGGGGTCGATGACCAGGCGGGTGAACTCCACCGGCCGCGTATAACCGGTCTGGCGCAGCGTCCGCGCCTGCGGGAAGATCGACTGGCAGGGCATGGAGCGCGTGCCATCGGCCCCGAACGCGAGGCGGAACGTGCCGACGCACTTTGAGCCATCGAAAGCAGCCAGCGTGGTCGTCGTGTCGAGGTCGTCGTAGGCGTCCGTGAAGCGTGCGTCGGGGCGCTCTAAGATCAGGCCAGCGTCGATAAAGGCCCGGTAGCGCAGCGCATAGATCTCGTCCTTGTCGGTCCCCGGCGCATAGACCTTGACGTCGAGTGGGAATACGGCTCCGGCCCCGGAGGTCCCTGCGGCAAGGACGAGCGGGGGCTTGAAGCTCAGACGCGAAATCATGTGGTCGTTCCTAACGCACTGAATGCTTGGCATTGTTGCCATGCAGCATAGGTCAGACCCTGGACGGTGCAAGACAAGAGTGTGAAATGGTTAATGCCTACGGGTCTGGGACCTGCCGTGCAGTGACGACAGACGATCCACCAAGCCGAACTCCACGTGGTGCGATCAGGTTCCCGCGCGCTGCAAGTCTATGATCAAGCCCTCGACCCGCCGCACGTCGGGAATGCCGACCCAGTCCTGCGTGATTTCAACCGCGTCGCCGTCGCTGTCCTTTGAAAGTCCGGTGATGAGCTTGAGCGAGCCGGTGCCATCCGGTTTCTCGGTCCGCTCCAGGCGCTGGATGGTCGAAATCAGCGCCGAGTTCACTTTGACCTCGCCTGAAGGTTGAGCACCAATGGAATAGACGCGCGTGCCAGCGACCAGGTGAGCTTGGTTGCGGGCGGTCCGCGCGATCCAGAACGGGGCTGCCAGCATGACAAAACCGACGGCGACGAACGGCAAGCCCCACAGCGGAAACGCGATCTGAAAGGCGGTGCGCATGGCCGACGGCATCTGATCGCTGGCATTTGAAAAGAGCGCAGCACACGCCATGATTTCCCACGTTACCGTAAACACGGTCCAGGGAATGCCAAATAGCCAGATCAGCGTCGCCCATCGAAATGCCAGGGCAGCGTCGGGGCGGCCGACCCAGTGGATTTTCAGGCCCTCGGTTTCCCGGCGAACGGCGTGCGCGACATGTGGTGGGAGGTCGTAACCTTTGTTCATGCCCCGCAACATTACCTCAAACGTCTTAAAAAACCGCATTCAGACAGAGTGAACGAACCCTCACTGGCCAAACCAGACGAGACTGCTTAGATGTGCGGTTCTGGGCGAGCCGACAGGAGGATGCAATGGTTGCGATGACCGAATGGCGTGACGCCCATGTGCCCGACCTCGGCGTGTTCCAGGCGATTGCAGGTGCTGCCTGGGAGCGGCTGCCGGGGCAGTTCCGCCAAATGTGCGGCGATCTCATCATCCGCGTCGAGGATTTCGCGACCGACGACATACTGGATGAGCTCGACATCGAGAGCCCGTTCGATCTGCTCGGCCTCTATCAGGGCGTGAGCCTCGACAAGAAAAGCACGGGCGATGTGCCGCGCGAACCCGACATGGTGTTCCTCTACCGGCGCGCGATCCTGGACGAATGGACAAACGGCGAGGACAGCCTGGGCGAGATCATCACCCACGTCCTGATCCACGAGATCGGCCACCATTTCGGCTTCTCCGACACCGACATGGACGACATCGAAAACGACGTCCTCAACGTGGCGTGAAGCCGCTTAAATCTTCGCCGTCGCGGCCTTGAGCCAGCGGCGCGTGGGAGCATCAACCAGCGGCGTCAGCGCGTCCAAAACGCGCGCATGATAGGCATTCAGCCACGCGAGATCATCGCCCGATAGCATCTCACGAACGATCAGGCGGCGGTCAACGGGCGCAAGCGTCAGCGTTTCAAAGCCCATGACGGGAAACTCGCCGCCCACGTCGACGGGATCGGTGACGACAATCAGGTTTTCGATCCGGATGCCGTAGGCCCCGGCCTTGTAATATCCCGGCTCGTTTGAGCAGATCATGCCGGGTTTCAACTCCGCCATGCCGCCTTTCGAGATCGACTGCGGCCCCTCATGCACATTGAGATAGCTGCCAACGCCGTGTCCCGTGCCATGATCGTAGGTGAGACCGGCAGTCCACAGCGCGCGGCGCGCAAATGGGTCGAGATCGATACCCCTCGTGCCGCGCGGAAAGCGCGCCCGCGAGACTGCGATCATGCCAGCCAACACGAGCGTGAAGCGCTCGCACATTTCGGGCGTCGGCGTACCGGTCCCGATTGTGCGGGTGATGTCGGTCGTACCGTCGGCGTATTGCCCGCCGCTATCGAGCAGGAACAGCTCGCCGGGGACGATCGCGCGGTTCGACTGCGCCGTGACGCGGTAGTGGACGATGGCGCCGTTGGCACCCGAGCCCGAGATGGTCGGAAACGAAATCTCGCGTATCAGCCCGGTATCCACCCGGAAAGCCTCAAGCTGGCGGACGGCCATGATCTCATCGCAACCCTCACCCGCCATGCGCGCGTCAAACCAGGCGAGGAAGCGCGTGACGGCCGCCCCGTCGCGGAGATGGGCAGCGCGCGCACCGGCAAGCTCGGCGGCGGTTTTGATCGCTTTGGGCTCGGTACACGGATCAGCCCCGCGCCGAATGCGCTTTTGCGCGTTCAGCGTGCGCGCAACCCAAAAGCTGGCCGATGTCGGCAGGCGAATGATTTTGCCGGATGCGCCGAGCTTGCGCAGGCTGTCGGTGAACAGCTCGGGCGCGCGCAACTTTGCCACGGGGGCCAGGTGGGCTTTGACGGTCGCATCGATCTTGGCGGACGCAACGAACACCTCGGGCTTGCCGGACGCGGGCACGATGGCGAAGGCGAGCACGATCGGGTTGTGGGCAACATCGCTGCCACGGATGTTAAACAGCCAGCACACGCTGTCGGTCGCAGTCAGGACAACAGCGTCCTCGCCCGCGTCCTTGAGCGTCTTTTGAAGCGCGGCGATCTTATCGGCCGCCGAACGTCCAGCATGTTCGAGCGCGTGCACGACAACGACCCCCGCTGGCGGTGCGGGTCGCGCGGGTCCCCAGACGCGATCGACGAGATTGCGCGCGACGGCGACGAGCGTAAAGCCGTGCGGCTTTACCTGAGTGCGCAACGCGTCGATTTCCGCAAGCGTATGCAGCTGCGGATCAAAGCCCATCCGAGCACCCGTCGCGAGTGTCTCGGCGAGCCACGGCTTCAGGTCGACACTTCGCACGCCCTTGATGGCAAAAAGCCGGGTGTCGACCTCCTGAGGGGCCTGAACCCCATAGCGACCGTCGACAAACAGGGCGGCAGCGGTCGTGGCGACAACCGCGAGCCCCGCCGAGCCGGTAAAGCCTGTCATGAATGCGAGCCGCTCGGCACAGGCCGGCACATATTCATTTTGATGCTCGTCGGCGCGCGGGACGAGATAAGCGTCGAGCGCGAGTGTGCCCATGGCGGCCCGCAGCGCCGCAACGCGCTCAGCCGTGGCAGCCCGCTGCGGCTCACTGTCAAACGATTGGAACATCACCGGCCCCCTGTGCGCCGAAGCTCGAGCGTAGACCAGCCGTAGACGCGATCGTGCTGAACCAGAATAAAGCCTGCGGTGCGGTAGGCGGCAATCACCTGCGGGGCTTGCGGGATGAGCAAGCCAGACAGCAACAGCGTACCGCCGGGCGCCACGGCCTGCGCGATGCGGGTCGCGAGCTGGATGAGCGGGCCTGCAAGGATGTTGGCGATCAGCAGATCGAAGCGCCCCGCCTGCCGAATGAACGGATGATCGAGCCCGAAGGCTGGAAACGCTTGGATGCGGGACGCGACGCCATTGAGCTGCATGTTCTCGCGCGCCACCGCAACGGACGGCGCATCGAGATCGCTCGCGAGAATGAGCGCCCGCGGCTGAACGCGGGCGACCGCAATCGCAAGAATGCCCGAACCACAGCCCAGATCGAGGACATTGGCAAAACTGCGCCGCCGCGTGATGCGGTCGATGGCTGAGAGGCAGCCCGATGTGGTTGCATGATGGGCGGTGCCAAATGCTTCCCCGGCATCGATCAGAATGGCGTTGGGTCCGCGCGGGACGCGGTGGCGATCATGGCTGCCGTGGACCGTGAAGCGTCCGGCCACAACGGGCGGCAGGGCCGCTTGCGACAGCGCGACCCAGTTGTGATCGGGTACAGGGGCGATGCCGATCGACGGGATGGCGAGCCCGGTCGTCTCAATCAAGCGATCCGAGAGAACCGCCGCAACGGGGGCGGAATCGTAGTAAGCGTCGATTCGCCATCCGGTGCCGTGCTCAAACAGGGTCAGCGCGTCCGGCGTCGGCTCGATCAGATCCTGCAGTGCAGCAGCGATCGCGTGCGCATGGTCCTTGTCGGCGACAATCAGAGAGGCAACGGTCTGGCTCACGGGAACAGGCCTTGACGAAAGGAACGGGGGCCGCGTCCGTCGCACGGGCGGTCGGCCGTGTCGAGGGGCCCCGAAACATCACGCGTAACGTCACGCGACGCGCGCATCGGCACTTTCACGCGAGCTCGGTACAGAAAGCTCGGTCCCAAGACCGCGTCCAGGGTCTGGCAGATCGTCGAGCAGCGCGTCCCATTTGGCATCGATGTGCAGGGCAGCGGCATGGGGGCTGAGTGTGGTGAAGCGCCCGTCTTGACCCTCGGTCACGATGCCGTCAGCAAGCAACCGTCCAAGCGCGTCGGCGACATCGAAATCAACCGTGGCCCCGAATTCGGCCTGCATGAAGCGCTCGATGGCAGCGTCGATGGCGGGGAGGTCGGCGCGCGACGCAGCCGTTTTGGCGAGGACAGAATACAGCAACCACTCTTCCTTGATGTCTTCTTCCGCGCCTCGGCTCGCAAGCTTGACGATGACGCCCCGGTTGTCCGCCATGGAGTGGAAATAAAGGTTCTGCGCCATCACGACCATGTACTTTTGCTTCTGGTTGACGAACGCCATCGCTTGCCGGACGGCAACGCCACCAATGCCCAGGGCAGCACCTGCCGCTGCAAGCGGGTTTGAGGCCATGAGCGCAATTTTGCCAGCCGACGTGAAAAGGCCAAACCCGATCCCGCCGCCAGCGGTCGCCCCAAGCCGCACCTTGTCGAGCATCCGAAAGCGAACCTGTGTGTTGGGAAACACCATTTCGATGTCGCTGCGCGGGATGTTCTTGAACAGCTTCATATAGACGTTGCCCTCTGCGATCGCGTCGGGCAGATGCGCGCGCAGACGCGTGACATGACGTTCGGCTTTGGGTCGCGCGATGCCTTTTTCCGCCATGATCTCGGCGACGCGGGCGTCGAACGGCTTGAGCTTGAAGATGATGCACAAGCGGCGGAAAATCGGCACTTCGAATTCTTCCTTGCGGCCGAATTTGCGTAAGTTCCGACGGCTATCGGTTTTGCTGCCAACGCCACGGTAGTAGATCAGGATCTCCTCGAAGGCTTTGAGATCGACGTGCAGATCGAGGCCGTAGTGCGATTCTTTCGTGAGAATGAGATCGACCTGTCTGGGGTCGAGCTTGGTGAAGTTGGCGTGCAGAAGAAGGTTTTCCGTGCCCGCAATGACCTGCGCCTGCATGAGACGCATCTCGGCGTCTGAATAGGAGCGCGATTGGACGAGGTCGGAGTCGGGGCTGAACGGCTCATAGGCTTCGAGCAATCCCATCAGCGTCAAGGCGTACTGCTGCTGCCGCCAGTAGTCGAGATAGCGATAGAAGCGCCGGACCTCGGCGGCAGGCAATCCTGACCAGCGCCCTTCGCTGGCAAGCCGGTCCATCAAGGCAACCTTGGTGACGGGCAGGAACGTCTCGCGCCGGTCGAATGTTTCATCCCCAGCCGCAGGGACAGCGATTGCCCGTGGACCGGCCCCGCTTTCGACAACAGACGCACTGCGTGCCGCATTTTTGCCGACGCCCGCCATGAACAGCCCCTGACCCGTACACTGAACCTTATGCCCGGTTGTATCGATGCCCGTCCCGTGTGGCAAACGGGCGGCAGCCCAGAGGGGTAGGGTGCCACTGTTCAAAACGCCAAAGATCGCCACAGTCATGCCGTTGTTCCAACGCATCTGCGCTACGAGAGGGCGAAACCGCGAAGGGCAATGGGGAGCGGGCTGCGTGCTGCGTCAAGGGGCTGTAAATTCGGGAAGCCAGCAGCTCATGAGCCTGCTGATCGGCGTTGTGTGTGCGCTCGCCGCTTGGGCCACACCCGGCACGGGCGCGCACGCAGCACCAGAGCGCGTGACCGTACCGTTCGCGTGCCAGCTTGGCCAAAACCGCGCCATATCGCTGACGCCGACGCCGCCGCGCGCCTATGACATCGTGGGATCTCACGAGGTGCGCCACATGGCGATCTGCAATCCCTCGGCGCGTGCGCCGGGATCTGTCGGCTGCAAGACGCTGAACCTCCATCGTTTCGAGATCATGTGCGGGCTAAAGCGCGTGCCGTGGTCGGACGTCGCCACCGCAATTGCGACCCTCGAAAAGCAGAGCCAATCAAGCATCGTGCGCGTTGAACCGGCCGCCCTGACGCGGCACGCGCAGCCAGACTGCCGGTTGTCCGCACGCAACCCGACGGGGCGCACGTTTGTCGTATGCCGCTGGCCGGACTGGCGGCCGATTTCGCTGGCAGCCGAATTGCCCCAGGGCTTTGCGCCCGTGGCCGAAGTCGGCGGCAAATTACAAACCGCAGCGCAGGCGATCGCCGCCAAGTCGTCCGAACGCGGAGCCCGTCGCCCCGAGCCTCTGGTCACGACGCAGCCCTTGCCCGACATCACACCGGCCATCCTTGAGGGGTTCGCGCCCGAAGCTCGCGCCGTGGTACTGCGCGAGCCAGGCTCTGCGGCAAGTCGTTCTGCTGCAATTGGCGCTGCGTCGACTGGTGCCGCAACAAGTGGGTTGAGCGCGCCGGCATCGCTGTTCGCAACCCTGATGGCACTCCTGACGTCGGCGGCAGCGGCAGCCGGAGCCGCATGGCGTTGGCCAGAACACGCCCAACGCGCAAAGGCGCTGGCAGCGCGCGCCGGGTTGCAGACAATCGAACACGCCGAAAGCTGGGCGGCTGTGATCGGGTCTGCCGCCGCACGCGTGATCGGCAAGTTGCGTCCAGGCCCGGTCACACCGCCGATGCGCGACGTAAAGGCTGCCAACGCCGTAAGCGCCGTAGCGGCCCTCCTGACCGACACGAGCACGCGCCTCGTTGAACTCAAGGGTGCAGGCCCCCTGTCTGACGTTCTTCAACAGGAAATGACTGGCCTGCGGCAGCGGCTGGCGACGCTCGAACTCGCCGCGGGCGAAAGCGAGGAGGCAGCCGGTAGGGCGAGCCCGGGGTTCCGCAATCTGATGCGCGATATCGAGCGCGTCCGCCGCATTGCCGATAGCGCCGCACTCAGCATGGGCGGTGGGCGCAACGCAACCCGCGTGCCCAAGACGCGCAGCGAAGCCTTCGACCTGCTCGGACTAAATCCCGATGCCCCGGACGGAACCCTCAAAAAGGTTGCCGACGGGCTGCGCATGAGTTGGCACCCAGACCACGCCCGCGACGACGCTGACCGCGCCGAGCGCGAAGCGCGCATCAAGGCGATCAACATCGCAATCGACCTCATCAACGGCAAGCGCGCGGTAGCATAAGGTTAACGGTCCTCGCGCGCTGAAGCGACACGCCGCCCAGCCTTAGCGTTCGACTCGCGTGCCACGGTCGTGCCTTAAAACAGAATGTCCGTGGCGTGCACTCAGCGGCGTCAGCTGCGATAATGCGAAAACTGTCCGCGCGGCTTGAATCGTTCGAGATAGGCTGGCACTTCGCTCTCGACGGGCGTTGCCGGCGCAACACCGAGCGCTGCGAGCGTGCGCCCCTCGGTTAAGGCTTTTTCGCTGACGACATTATCGGTTGCGAGCATGCGGACCTGATCGACCGTGATCGGGCGCAAGCTATTGGGCAGCGGCTTTGTCAGCAGCGCCTGGAGCTTTGCAGCCCAGAACGGCAGCGGCAGGTAGGCGCGCTTGCGGCCAGACCATTCCTGTGTGAGCGCGAGCAGGTCGCGAAACGACAAAACAGCGGGACCGCCGATCTCATAAACGGTGCCCGGTTTACCTGCACCCTCGGCAACGGCCTTGATGGCGGCCGCCAAATCGCCGACAAAAACGGGCTGGAATTTCGTTTTGCCACCGCCAATCAGCGGCAGGAACGGGGACATCTGGGCAAGGCCTGCGAACCGGTTGAAGAACTGGTCTTCGGGGCCAAACACGATCGACGGCCGCAGGATGATCGCCCCCGGAAATTCCTCAAGCACGGCGCGCTCGCCTTCAGCTTTGCTGCGGGCGTAGTCGGCCTTGGAGGCGAGATCAGCACCAATCGCCGAGACATGGATCAGCCGCGCGCATCCAGCATCGCGGGCGGCCTTGGCAACGGCGCGGGCACCCTCAACGTGAAGCGCGCCAAACGTCTGGGCGCCGGTTCCAGCGAGCACGCCGACGGCATTGACGACGCATGAGGCACCGGCGACGGCCCGCGCGACGCTGTCGGGAAAGCGGAGGTTGGCCTGCACCGGCATGATCTGCCCGACGCTGCCGAGCGGCTGGAGATGGCCCGCAAGATCGGGGCGGCGGACGGCTGCGCGGACCCGCCAGCCGGATTTGGCGAGCGCGCGAACGGCGTGGCGGCCCACAAACCCCGATCCGCCGAAAATCGTCGCCAGTCGATCGCCCATCGCCTCATCCCCTCATCATCGGTCGCTTCTCACGTCGAGAGCCTTACACAGGCCCGCAGGCAGTGTGAAGGATAGCGACGAAGTGTACGCGAACGGGCACCGATTGGAGGTGCGGAAAGCGCAATTGACAAGGGGCGGCGCGGCCAGTAGGTCAGCAGCTCGGTTGCCCTGGTGGCGGAATTGGTAGACGCACTAGTTTCAGGTACTAGCGCTCACAAGGCGTGGAGGTTCGAGTCCTCTCCTGGGCACCACTCAGACATTATAAGAGTACCGGTTCACCCGCTTCGGCCACCGGCTTCAGCGGAGAACGCGCCCGTGTCACCGATCATTAAGCTGCACCATAACGATCTGCCGGCCGGGTTGGCGTTTTCGGGCAGCGTGGCGGTCGACACCGAAACGCTGGGTCTCAATCCGCAGCGTGACCGGCTCTGCCTCATCCAGCTGTCGGGCGGCGACGGCAATGCCCATCTCGTCCAGTTCGACGGTCAAGACTATGGCGCACCCCGCTTGAAGGCGCTCTTGACCGACCCCGGCGTCACAAAGATCTTCCACTACGCACGGTTCGACGTCGCCGTTCTGCATCGCTATCTCGGCGTCGACGTCGAGCCCGTCTATTGCACCAAGATCGTGTCCAAGCTCGTTCGCACCTATACCGATCGCCACGGCTTGAAGGACCTCGCAGCCGAACTGGCAGGCATCGAGCTGTCAAAACAACAACAGAGCTCGGACTGGGCAGCAGCCAAACTGTCCGATCAGCAAAAGCAGTATGCGGCCAACGACGTGCTGCATCTGCACGCCATCAAGGCCAAGCTCGATATGATGCTTGACCGGGACGGGCGGCGCAGCTTCGCTGAAGCAGCGTTCGCGTTTTTGCCGACGCGCTGCGCGTTGGATCTGGCAGGCTTTGGCGAGGACGACATCTTCTCCCATTGAGTGGGCGTCCTACAAACGACGAAGTTCAGCTCAATGGCTTTGAGCGGTGGCGTGCAGAAGTCGTGCGGGCGGTCGCGCTAACCGCGACCACGGGCGTGAGCAGACCTCAATTCGGGCAGAATTCCAAAGATGGGCGAGGCTGTTTTACTGACCGGTGACGACGCCGACCGCGCCTCGCAAACGCGAACGAGCGGCAGCGGGATCGTGCTCGCCGGCGACCGCACGCAGGAGTTCAGCCGTGCGCGCGTCCACAGTGGTCTGGTGGTGGTGCTACGGGTCGGGCTGCCGCTGGCGGCCGTCGGGCTCACGGGGCTCTATGTCATGACCATGCTGCGAACGGCAGGCTATGGCGTTGCAGCGCCTCCACCTTCGATTGTGCCGACGCTCGACAAAGAGATCGCGATGGACAACCCGAAATACGAAGGATTTACGAAGGACGGCGGTTCGTACGTCGTGACCGCAAAAACAGCGATACCTGACCTGCGAAACCCATCGGAAGTGCGGCTCAACGCCATTACAGGCGAGAGCTTTGACGCGCGCAAGTCGCGCACCGATCTGACGGCCGCGCGCGGCACCTTCGATACCAAAGCGAACCGGCTTGAGCTAACGGACGGGATCACCGTCGTAACCCAGACTGGCATGCGCGCAACGCTTCAATCGGCGACGATGATGACGAAGGAAGGCACATTGACGTCGCGCATGCCCGTCAAGGTCGAGATGCCGTCGGGCACGGTGACATCCAACGAACTCGATCTCAACCAGAAGACCAAAGACGTGACGTTCAGAACGAATGTCGTGGCGCGCTTGATTGCCTCTGAAAAGCCGGGCGCTCCAGCCCAGGCTGCGGCCAAGGCAGCGACGGGGGCAGCCTTTGGATCGTCGAAAGCGCCGATCGACGTGACGGCGGATCGGCTCGACGTGCATGACGCGAAGAAGACCGCGCAGTTCTCAGGTACGGTCAAGGCCGTACAGGGGCCCGCGAGCCTTGAAACTGCCGTGCTGGATATCGCCTACGACGGTGATGCACAGGCGGTCGGCACGCCAGCTAGTGCCGCACCAGCCGCTGGCGAACCAGTGACGCCTGCGGCCAAGATCAAGCGGATCGTGGC